>JAYQWI020000317.1:0-3710 GCA_035871815.2 Candidatus Parabeggiatoa communis | reverse complement strand
CTCTTCCGATCTATAAAGAATGAGAAATATTCTTTATACGTCCAGCAGCAAATTGTTCGAAATCATGTTTTTGTACACGCTTATCTTTAACTTCTTGATTATATTCAGATATTATGTATTTATCTTGTCGACGTACATACGCAATAATTATAAATCTCGGTTCAAAAGATAGCTTATCGAAAACAGATTTAAGTTTATTAAGAGCCTTTAGATCGCTACCCCAAAAGTTCTCTGAAGTAATTAAAATATGATTGCAGTCCGTTGAATCGACATCCCTACGTATGTCCGCAATACACTTTTCTTTTGTAAATTCTATATTTTCAAGTTCAATAATCCTACGAAACTTTTCAGGAATCGGTTTATCACACACAGCATGTGCAAGAAGATGTCGTCTGTTATTAACGGAGTACAAACCTTCTGTGGGATAATAAATATCTTTCCGTTCTAAAAGAAGTTTGTTTTTTGCAAAAAGGGCCTGTAATGATGTTGTACCTGTCTTGTGTATACCAATATGAATATAAATCGTTTTCACGCGATGTTTTGGTTCTTCTTCATTTCTCTGAAATGCAACACATTTGTGATCCATATTTTGGCGAACACCACCGAAATATTTACCGTAAATATCATAATCTTGTGCGTAAAATTTCTGAATTTTCTCTTTTGCTTTTTCGCTAATCTCGCCAATATCTATTTTACTGCCACCCGTTTGTTCATGCGGAATTTTATTGACATTTTTACCCATTCGATCAGATACTACTGACAACAATTTATCTAATTCAGAAATATTCAAAATCAAGTCATAAAAATCTGGATTGTATCCAGCAAAATCCACAATTGGAGCCGAATGATGGTTAATAGATTGACTCAATGAACGATACCTTTCAAAATTATCAATGAACACCTCCCAACTTGGATTGACAGGTAAACCAACTTTAGATAATCTATCAGCAGATTTAAGCAAATCTTTGTGAAATAACACCCTGTTTTTATAACACGAAACCAGCCTTTGTAGCGGTTCCCTAACAATTAAAACTTTTAGCCAATTATCAGAATAGACATAGTTCGTGGTTATTTCACGCCAAGTCTGATAAAATCCATGGATACCAGATACTAATTTCTTTTTTTCTACATAAGGTGTCCCTCTTTCGCACTCAAAAATCAAATGTTTAATACTCGTACATGCAATCTTAGGAATAAATGTGTATAAAATTTTCGCCTTAAAAAGTGGAATCAACTCTTGTCGTTCAGCATATAAGTAGTCTCCACGAGGTTTAACGCCTTCAACCAAAGAAAAAGCATCGTGAATCTCTTGAATATTATGCCTAGAATTAGGATATGCCAATGCATATTCATATAATTTATCAACGACACTTGATTCAGTCTGTGCATCCAACACTTTTTTCCGAAATAGGGTAGTTCTTGGTTTTTTTGGATCGGGAACATAAGCTTCCCACTCTTTATCCATCCCATTTCTTTTTAACGCTCGTTGGATGACTAAACCATGATGTTTTATCTGTCTTTCTTGATGAATAAGAGAAACATTTTCGCCATGCCATCGGTAACCGTAAAAAGCTGCCTGAAGATGGTGGAAAGAACAAATTTCACTGAGTCTAAGAAATAGATCATAATCTTCAGCATTTTCCAATGTTTCATCAAATTCACCGTCTAATCGTGCCCAATCACATTTTCTAAATAAACGAAAATGAACAACCATCATACTATTCATGAACTTTTCACGACAAAAAACAGGGAAACAGCCCACTTCTCCAATAGTGATATTGTTTTCATCAATTTTACGGCAATAGCTATAAACGCAGCCGACATTATACGTATCTAAATACTTTACCATAATTTCTACTGCATCTAATCGCAACAAAATATCATCAGCATCTAAATGACCAAGATACATACCTCGACATAAGCCCACAGCGGTATTAAACGTATTTGCAACCCCTCTGTTTTCTTGACTAATCCAACGTACACGGGGATTATTTTGATAATTTTGTTCTAAGACTTTTAAAGTATTATCGGTTGATCCGTCGTTAACAATGCAAACCTCCAAATCTGTATAGGTTTGTGCCAAAGCACTATCCACTGCCCTTTTAATATATTTTTCAGCATTGTAAGCCGCCATATAAATTGACACTTTGGGTACGTCATAAATCACATCGGGTTGGTATTGGCGAAATACCGGAGCCGGACATTTTTGTATGAGTAAATCTCTGGTCACTTGCCGGCCCTCTGAACGATCCGTTTCGTTTTCGCTATCAGGGGGTTCTTGATGCAATCCAATTGCTTCTAAAACGGGGATAAAGTAATAACCGGCATTATAAATGCGATAACCCATTTCAATATCTTCGCAACCCCAAGCCTGAAAATCTTCGTCAAAAGGACCGACTTCTGCAATAACTTTCTTTGGATAAGCCATACTGCAACCATAAAAAGCATGGAAAGAAAATAGACTTCCTTTCAAGTCATTATCTTTTTTATAGCCCTTCAAACGATGATCAACGATAGGCTCCCCTTCTTTTTCTGGCCTATCACATTCATCACTGGGCATCACATCGGGTAATGCCAATGCCACAGTTATATTTTCCAATATTTGGTCATCGGTGATGTTATCTGTGCAAACAAAACGCCTATGCCCCATCAAAGCGGCTTTATCTGTGACATGGAAATATTGCATCAACAACTCAATATATTTAGGTGTCGGTAGCACATCACAATCAAGAATCGCGATGTAATCATATTTAGCTTCACGACTCCCTAAATTACGCACAGCCGATAGACGGTAACCCTGATCATCTTGACGAACATATTTAAGGGTAAGATGCTTTTTATATTTTTGAATAACCTTTTCCACACCATCGTGACTGCCATCATCCGCTACAATCACTTCAATCAAGTTTGCCGGATAAGTTTGGTGGGTTATAGCGGCTAAGGTTTTTGCCAACATTGTTTTACGATTATAAACCGGAATGATAATTGACACACCTAGTTTGTAGGGTTGAGCACTGGCAATAAACGCTTGGCGTTTTTCTTCAATAAATGTATAGTCGTTATTTTCACCCACTATGGGAGGTAACTCAAAATCAGGTGGTACACCTTCTATGACTAATCCATCAACGACTTTCCATTTAGAATGCTTGGGTGTTTGTAGAAATGCTGTAATGATTGGGCTGCCATCAATAATAGGATAATATTTCTGCAATGCGGCATAAAACAATTGTTGTTCCCAAGTAGATTCCACATTAGGATCAAGTACCCATAATTGTTTCAATAACTGTTTAGTGAATACCAAATAGATATTTTGTAGTTGCCCTTGTGGCATACCTTGCTTGTCTGCCATCACACGCAATTGGTGCTGCCATTGATTGTCGTTAAAATCTATAACACCTTCAGTTTGGATAGTTCTAGATTGTCCGGTTAGCAAAAAATGCTCTTGATTTTTGTAAACTTCTTGGATTGTTTGGGTAAAGCTCTCAGTCAAAATGACGCTTGGATTGATATAGACCAGAATCGTGTTATTAATTAATCTATCCAGCCACTTGGCTATCTCACTGATTGAAGCATTTTGATCGACATTGGGTAGGTGGTATAAACCTAATTCATTGGCAATTGCGGCGACACCGGGCGCATTGCCCAATAAAAAAATATCGGGTTTAGGGTTTAATAAAGTCCAGCTTTTAATGGCCTGCCATTGCATCAAG
>JAYQWI020000316.1:0-6851 GCA_035871815.2 Candidatus Parabeggiatoa communis | reverse complement strand
TACTTCTATGCACCCAATAATATTGAGTAAGGTGGTTTTACCACAACCCGAAGGGCCTGACAGTGCCGAAAAAGTGCCCGCTTGCAAACTCAATTCGATATGACGTAGAGCAACAAATTCTGTGACACCGTCATGGTAAGTTTTCGTCAAATCCTGTACTTGTAATAAGGTATTCATTGTATAAAATCTCAGGCCTGAATCAGAATTAACAAAACATCTGTTTTCTGATTCAGAGCATTTAACATTGCTAAGGGGTACTGATTCTGCCTTCAACTTCTCGTGTCACTGGAGAATTATTTTGAAATTCCTCTGCTAAGACATCTACTAGCAACTTACCCGTATCTTGGCAATAATCACCGCGCTTGCAAGCCTCTTCCAACATGGTAAAATTATCGCCACCACCGGTCAAAAAGTCATGGGTAGCAATACGATACGTTTTGTCCATATCAACCGCTTCCCCCTCTATAGTCAAGCTGGTAACGACAGCCGCTTCATGTAATGCGTTAGAACAAGGCGTTGTTTGGCAATATTCCACTTGCATACCGGCGATACTCAGAAAAGCGCCCGTTGCTTCGCCATCAGCTTGACTGAAGCCATTGTCTAATGCGGCCACTAATTCATGTCCAGTAATCTCTAAAACGACTAATGTATTGCCAAACGGTAAAACCATGAGCAGTTCGCTATAGGTGACTTCACCTTCAGCAATGCTGTTACGCAGTGAACCCCCATTAATAAAGGCGGCCACGGCGTTATCACTTGCCTTGGCACTCGTCAACATGACATCTGCAACCAGATTACCTAGTGGCGTTTCTTCGGAACGCACCAATTCTTCACGTCCATCAAAAAACATCCCGGCTTGACCCACTACCTCAAAATTGTTAGGCATCACTGTCTCTTGCAAAGCCATTTCACCGTCTTTAAAGCACACCACGTCAACTGGTGCTAAGACATCACCGTTTTCATCAAAATCGACATTGCTATACGAGCCATTATAATTAATGGGCTTACTGGCTTGTAAAAGTGCTTTAGCCCGTTTTAATTCGTCAATCTGAGGTTCAATTTGCTCGCCCGGTGGTCCTGCAATACCACGCAAATGATTGCGAATGTTCGTTGAATTGACTTCTTCACTCGCTGTTTGCGCGGCATAAGCCGCTAATGTCGCACTGACGACGGCATCATAAGCATTACCCGCAATGGGTTTTGAGACTTCCCCATATTCTGCTTGATAACGCTGATTAAACTTTACCAGTGAATCTGTTGGCACCAAGGCGGGTGAGGTTATACAGGTGTTTTGGAAAACGCTAACATCCAGTGCTTCGTTGACGGTATTGGTTTGCTTTGCCATCACAAAATGGTAATCTTTAAACAGGTTACCGGCCAAAGCTTCTTGAGCAAACACGATGATATGCTCTGGAAAACTGATGATGACCAATGATTCTGCCCCATTTGTTTGATTCAGTTCATCCAGATAACTGGTTTTAACCTCAGTACTGTGGGGTACCGTAGCGACCACTTGGCCGCCCCAATTTTCAAAATGCTCTTTAAAGGCTTGAGAAAGGCCTTGCCCATAAGCGTCATCAACATAAAGCACGGCGACTTTTTGGTAGCCTTGTTCATAAAGCGTTTTGGCTAAGACAATACCTTGTGCCACATCCGATGGAATTGTCCGAAACAGTAAATCTTGTTCCTGATCGGCTGCCAGCGTGGTTAAAAACGGGGTTCCCGCGGCGAAAGATATCTGTAAGGTGTGGTTGGGAAGCGTGACTTGTTCAGCCACTGGAATAGTCACACCCGATGAACTAGTGAGAATAACCGGCGCGTTTTTTTCCGAAACTAACTGACTGGCCGCAGTGACACCCTCGGTAGGATTTGAAGCACTATCGGTTGACATCATTTCAACATTAAAGCCAGCCTCGGTCAAATCTTTGATAGCCAGGTTAGCACCTTCTTCCGCGCTTTTTCCAAACTCAGCCAGTACGCCAGTTAAAGGGAAAATACCCCCAATTTTTAAGCGAGTATCGGTTGTGGTTACTTCGCTACTTGATTCACTACTTACTTCATCGTCATCATCATTACAACCGGATATTCCCAAACAGAGAACGGCCGTGAAGAGCAGATGAAAAGCTCGTTTCTTGGTTGTAAAAGCACCTACCATTTTATTACTCCTCTTTAAGTCGTGTCGTTTAGATCGATAAAAATTGATCTGTTTCAAAAATAGGATAGGTTTATACCTCTCAAAAAGTGTTATAAATCCATGCCTATCAGGGTAAATAAGAACACTATTTTTTTTGGGGGTTACCTCCTTTATTACATGTAAAGTCCGCCATTGACATTGATGACTTCGCCAGTCATATAAGTTGATAAATCACTGGCGAGAAATAAAGCGACTGTAGCCACTTCAATTGATTCTCCAAAACGTTTCATGGGTAAAGCGGTTAAATGGCTTTCAAGGATTTTTTCGGGTATATTTTCAATCATATCCGTTTTGATTAATCCGGGGGCAATGCCATTAACCCTGATATTTTTTTCCGCTAATTCTTTAGCTAAGGTTTTTGTTAACGCAATTAAACCTCCCTTGCTGGCGGCATAATGGGCTTGCCCAATATTGCCGATGATACCACTTAAAGAAGTCAGATTGATGATAACGCCCGTTTTTTTGCGTAACATTAATTTAATCCCTTCCCGGCAACAATAAAAAGTTCCTTTCAGATTAGTATCGATGACATCAACCCAATCTTGCTCTGGGAGCATCGCGGCAAATCCGTCTTTTTTAATACTGGCATTATTGACTAATATATCAAGTCCGCCCAAAAATTTGGCTCCCTCTTTAAACATTTGACGCACTGCGGGTAAATCACTGACTGAGGCTTTAAAACTGATACAACGTCGCCCCAAACCTTCTATTTCAGCTTGTACTTGGGCAGCCGCTTGTTCATTACTCTTATAATTAAAGGCGATGTCAGCACCTTGTTGTGCAAACAGGGTACAAATCGCTCTACCGATGCCTCGTGTGCCGCCAGTGATAAATACCTTTTTACCAGCCAGTAAGTTGCAGGCTGGTATTTGAATATCCGTAACCGCTTGTGTCATAAAAGTCCTCCATTGATCTTAATCACTTGACCATTGATAAAACCACCTTCTTCGGTGCTTAATAAATGAATCCAAGTCGCAATATCTTCAGCATGACCCACACGAGGAATCTCTAATAGTTTACAAAAGTGATGAAGCCCTTGACGTGTTTCAGGATCATAGTCTGCTTCTTCAATTAAACCATAATAGAGCGTATTGACTCGTACATTTTGCTTCATGACTTCAGAAGTGAGGCAGGTATTCATACCGGCGATGGCTTCAGCAACCACTGACATACTGATCATATTTTCATGGCCTCGCGCGCCAATCCCAAAGGCAACGGTCATCAAGCAACCTTGACGTTGTGAAACCAGTAGCTTGGTCGCTTGTCGATAGAATAAAAACGCTTCACGTAAATAATCCATTGCCAATGACCAATCATCACTGAGTTTTTTATCAAAAATCGTATCTCGTGACAAGATAGGTAATAAATAGACAAAACTATTAAGGCCCCCATTTTGTTTGGAAAACTGAATGACTTTTTGCATGAAGGCCTCTATTTCTTCAGCTTTCCAAGGTGTTTTACTCGGATTTTGCTGAAACAAGGTATTCACACCTCGCGCATTGAGCAAAGAAATCAGTCGTTGACCTAAAGTGCCCTCGGTATGAATCAATACACTATTGATCGGGTTTTCCGTTTGGGCGTATGAAATACCTAAATCCATGTTGCTAGTCCACCTGAAATGTTAATCACACTACCAGTCATATAAGAAGCTTGATCGCTCGCTAAAAAAGTAGCTACTTCGGCGACTTCTTCTGGCAAACCGAAACGCGATAGGGGGGTCATTTCTTTTATCATTTTAGATTCTTTAAAAGCGATATCTTTGGAAATGCCCCCTTTAATCACTTGAGGCGCAATGGCATTGACTAAAATACCTTTATTCGCTAAGGCATAAGATAAAGAACGTGTTAAAGCAATCACGCCACGTTTGCTGGCTCCATAATTAGCTCGCATTTTTTGCGGGATTAAACCGGTTACCGAAGAGATATTGATAATACGACCAAATTGATGCTTGACCATATTTGGCACCACCGCTTGACAAAAATACAGGGTTCCCGATAAGTTAGTTTCTATGACGTTATCCCAATCTTGCTGTCTCATCGTTATTAATAAACCATCACGAGCAACACCATGATTATTAACGAGAATATCAATTTTTGGAAAATGACGTTCTATTTCTGCAATGCTGGTTTGGACTTGTTTAGGCTCTCTGGCATCAGCATCAAGGACTAAAACGTCTATTCCCATCTGCTCTATTTTTTGCGCTATTTTGCGAATACTTTTTTCATTTTTATAATAAAGCAGGGCGATATTTGCCCCTTGATGAGCCAAGGCGAGCGCAATTTGAGAACCAATTGAACCAGACGCACCGGTTACGATAGCGTATTTTCCTTCTAAAGTTTTCGCAGCTTGAGTCATTAATGATTTGAGCCTGTCTTTTTAATTTTCAGTTGTGAGATAGTTTAAAACTAAAATAACGGCATTTTCGTCATGTCCAACTGTGCAGAAAATAAAATAGCCATTATTTGAACAATTTGTCTTTTGGGCTTCTGGCATAAATAACAAAGGGGGCATTGATTTAGGTAAATTTTGTAATGCTTGGGCCAAGGCTAACATGGGTACTACTGCTGTATTCTCGACCTGAACGGGTAATATTTCACTTAATATTTCAATGACTTGATTAAGCGTCTGCGGTTCTGAACGGCGGCTCCAATAGCAACTCGCTCCAGCATTAAGGAGTACATTATCAACTTGTTCAAAATCAATACCCGCACGAACAAGGCAATCCTCAATGAGAGCCGTTAAGGTACGAGAAGGTGCTGATGCAGAAATACGACCTAAATTGACAGCTAAGAGATGCCAACCCGGTGTGGTTATCTCGGAAAGCCGCAATACACCTATCATGGCACCATCAAGCAAAGGTATGGGATTGGATACCGTATTTTGTTGCGTTTGTTGCCGATAACGTTCTACTAATAATGGCGTACAGCAATCGCTCGCCCCGGTTAAAATGACTTCACTTTCACCACTGTGTAGTTCATGGAAAGCCAAGGCTAAGGCTTGGGCACCGCTAACCATACCGCTATTAAACACAATATTCGTTCCGGTGAGCGCAAAATTAATCGCTAAATGACCGGCCGGTGCATTAGAGGCGGTGTTACGAAACACAATGGGCTTGACAAAGCGAGAGCCGTGTTCTATCAGACTATCAATAAAGGATTGATTAGAAACTTGACATCCAAAACCGCCTCCCAAAAAAATGCCCGTTTTTTCTTTATTGATATTTTGTTCTTGTTGCAAGACTAAATGAGCGCAAGTGACCGTGATTCTGCCTAATTCGTCCATTTGGCGCGTTTCTTGATTGGAAACGAGGCTTGTTAGACGAAAAAAATCATAATCTTTTGTTGCTCCATAATGGGGGGCGACTTGCTCACCCGCATTAAACAGCACATCCATTTTAGCCTGCTCTAATGCTTGTATGCCACAACCAAAAGCCGATATTTGTTCGTAGCGGGTTATAATAACGTGTTTTTTATTATTCATAATGACTCTAAAATAATCGCTGCATTATGTCCACCAAAACCGGCATTACAGGAAAGAACACGTTCTAAATGAGCTGTTCTGGCTTGATTGGGCACGATATCTAAGTCCAGTGTAGGATCAGGTTCAAGACTATTAATAGTGGGGGGGATAAAATGGTGTTTCATTGCCAAAATAGCGGCTACCATTTCTATGGCTCCAGCTGCCCCTAAAGTATGTCCAATCATGGACTTAGTGGAACTGACTGGGAGTTTTTTGATATATTTTCCAAAAACGTGATGAAAGGCTTGGCTTTCCATCTTATCATTATGTTGTGTGGCAGTACCATGAGCATTAATATATTGAATGTCTTGCGGTGATAAATTGGCCATTTTTAAAGCATGTTGAATGCTCTTAGCCATGCCCTTCCCCTCTGGATCCGGTGCGGTAGAATGATAAGCGTCATTATAAATGCCATAACCGGCTATCTTGGCATATATTTTGGCCCGCCGCTGTTGGGCATGAGATAAGGATTCTAAGATCACGATAGCGGCCCCTTCTCCTACAGCGAGACCTTTACGATGTCTATCAAAAGGGCGAATTTCGTCCGTCGTCATAGCACGCAAGGCTGAAAAACCGCTAAAGGTAAAATCAGAGATTGTGTCACTGCCGCCCGCTAAAACCACATCGGCTAAACCATATTTGATGATATTGGCCCCTTGTGCTATGGCCCCTCCCCCGGAAGCACAAGCGATGGTCACTGTAATTGCAGGGCCTTGTAAATCATAACGGTTAGCAATATGTTTCGCCATGACATGAAAAGGGACTTCATCTAGTTGTGCTGTAGAGAGAGCCGTTTGCTCATGTTGCCAACGCCGACTGATACTTTCCTGTGTCGTGACACCGCCACTATTCGTGCCTAGAACGACAGCCGTGTGTTTGGGTAAGGTTGGGTGAGTTATCAAATCTAGCCCACTGTCTTGTACTGCGCTTTCAGCAGCATATAAGGCTAAGTTAGAAGCCCTATCTAGTCCATTATCAAAATGCAAATCTTTGATTTCGCCGGCCCGTTGAAATCGATAGGCAGTCGAATCAAATAAGCTAATGGGTCTGATACCATTGATTCCTGCTTGTAAATTCTGGGTAAATTCTGGTAATGAGATTCCCAAAGCGCAACACACACCCATACCAGTAATGACGA
>JAYQWI020000315.1:0-7104 GCA_035871815.2 Candidatus Parabeggiatoa communis | reverse complement strand
CCCCAACCTGTAACCATTTTTGAGTTTGTTTATGAGAACTCAATTGATAAGCCTGTTGGACTTGTCTCATAAGCGCCTCAATCAAATCGTTTTTGATATCGGGATAAGCATTAACGCTTTGAATTAATTGAAAGAGTTTAACCCCTTTTTATTTTCAACGCTGTTGTTGCAACCGAATAAGTGCCATTATCATCAGAGAAGACAAAGTTGCCCTCATTTGATAATTTAAGTTGCCCCCCGATGGATTTTTCTATTCTATGAAGTACCTCAATAAATTCAGGTTCATTCATTGATTGAAGGGTGAGCAAATCAGTTAGCGCGTAAAAATAATCTGGAACCCCCGTTATGTATTTATGTCGATGTGCTAATGATAAATGTACACCCAATGCCGATTTGAGCTTTAAATAAAGGGGAGATTCAAGATAAATAACGTGAGAAAGGTTTTGGAAAATATCAAGATAAGGTACTGGTTTGATTTTTATAGAGAAGAAAACCTCTTCTCCCGACAGATTAATCTGAGCAAAATCACCGAGACTAAAAATAGTCTCTTTTGAAGATAATTCTTTTAACTTAGCCACTTGAAAATTTCCTTTTAACTCATTTTTCAATGACGTTCCAACAATTTGTGAGGTATTTTGTTGAGATAATATTTCATCACGAATCTTTGAAGTATTCATCGTCTTAAAAAATGAATATAATGCTTTAGAAACAAAGGATTTTCCAGAATTATTTGGCCCCGCTAGTACCGTCAGATTTTTAACCTGAATTTTGGCTTCTTCAATTTTTCCAAAATTTTTGACTGTCAATATAAATTGCATCTTAAAATCCAGAATTGGAAACAAATAACCCGAGGGCGATTGCGTTGGTTTAGTGAAAATACTTAATCTGATTGGGATGGTGGGCAAACGGCAATGGGTATTACTTCAAAGCGCGGTTTGTATTTGCCCACCCTACCCGGCTTTATGACCGAACACGGTGCTGGGATTTAAAATAGGATTGATTCAAATAAAGAAGGTGCGATCTTTTGGTATTATACTATTCAGACAGGCAAAAAAAAGTCCCAAGTTGTTTGACTTGAGACTTTAATTTTATTTGGATATGGGTTCGACTACTTCCTATCGTATGTCCAACCTTTAATTTAAAAATAACTTCAATCAAGGAGAATTGCCGTTATGATGTTTGGGGCCCGCAAAATAATTCGAGCCTAGCCCCTTTTTCTAAGTTAGGGTATTTGTTGAGTTTGAATGGGGCCAGATTTAATTCGAGCCTGGCCCCTTTAATTACAAGCAAAGGCAAAAAACTTTTATCCGTTTTTGAATTCTATAAAAAAATGGAGGTCACGTAACTTACTAAAATTAAACCAAAATGTTTTTCTGAAAAGCTATACCCACCCTACGCTTGCTTATTCCATGAAATATTTACTTTTCTATGCTCTGCAACACAGTCTCGAAGATATAAATTGATTAAATTATTATATGGAACTCCAACTTCTGATGCCATAGATTTAAAATAGTCAATAACATCTTCACCTATTTTTAACGTGACTGATTTTTTTAATTTTGCAGAATATGGATTTTTACGAGATTGTAGCTTTGAAAGATCATATTCATTTTTCATGACTTATTTACCTCTATAGAATTTTTGTTCATTTTTCGTCGCTTTTCTAGCAGATATAATTCTTAGTCTATTTCCAGATTGTCTTTCACAATAACAAACCATAAGCATTTTAGCTTTGTTACTCACTCCTAACATAAGAAACCTATCTTCTTCTAATTCAGAATGACTATCATCATAAAATTGTACCGCAAAATCATCATAGAATACTGAAGAGGCTTCTTCAAAAGAAATTCCATGTTTTTTTATATTTTTAGATTCCTTTGTACTATCCCACTCAAATTTAATCATTAGTATATTCTATATTTTTTATATAAATAGTCAATGTTAATCCTAACAATCCTCTTCAACCATACTGCTTAAAGCAAAGACTGCAAGGATTAGTTAGAATTAATTTTACTTTGACCCCAATTATTCAAAAATTATCAAGGCTAGTCATCATTGCTGCCTCCATATTTTCTCGGCAAGCAGCCTACCGAGGTTTATTCCAATCCGAACTTGATTTTGAGGTTATCAATGACATCAGGCAAGCAATTACCCCCAAAACCATCATGTTTTTATACAGCTATGGTGGGGCAAAGGTGCGAACCGAAATTAAGAAGTATACCAGCCAAAAGATAACAAACCTGAAGAGAACTTCAATCAAAAAGAATTGCCGTTATGATGTTTGGGGCCAGAAAAATAATTCGAGCCTGGTCCTTTTTTCACTGTAAAAAAAAGGATACTGACCCCTTTTTACTTAACTGTCAGCTTATATCGAATTGAATCCGGTACGAGCATCATAGGTTTACGAACCAGCATTGTACCAATTTCGTTGTTATCGCTTCAATAGTTTGTTCGATGCTAATCCATAAGTTTCAAAACATCCGGTCTATTTGTCTTAAGGCAAAGATTCTTTCATCTCGGCAAGCAGCCTTTAGTCGGTTTATTCCAATGTGAACTTGATTTTGATGTCATCAATGACATCAGGCAAGCACACCCAAAACCAACCGAAGGGTCATTCACGTTGTCTCAACAAAGATAGAGGCATGGTGGGGCTTCGGCGCGAACCGAAACCAAGAGGTAGACCAAAAAAACAAAAAGAGAATGAACCTGAAGAGAATTTAAATCAAGGAAAACTGCCATTCTGATGTTGGGGTCGGCAAAATAAATCAAGCCTGGCCCCTTTTTCTCTCGCGAAATTAATTCGAGCCTGGCCCCTTTTTCCTTTTAGCCGTTATTTACATTGAAGCCAATGCTGTGTTTCTTCAAGATTATTATTTTCAGATACAATGTTTTTTGAAAACTGAGAAGACATAATACCTTTGGGGTGAAAAAAAGCGGCTCTAGAATAATCATATAAAAAGTCATATACATTGACTATGTCTACGCTTGCTTGCTTTTTGCAAAATCGTCTGACATTTTTTCTAAAAGTATCTATAAAAACTTTAAGTTCTTGTATGTTTTGTTTGTTAATATTTTTATTTACTAAATCTGTCTCAATGTAATAAGCAAACTCTGAAAAGTCCCTTGTTACTATTGAAACATTCGATTCACATAGGCCACAAGCGATTTTACCATTATTTGAATTAAATGATGACCAGTGTAATCCAGGATAAGCATTAGGTAATAAATCCCCAATATAATGGCTATAGTTTGAGATTAACCCCGTATTCTCGAAATGAGTTTCTGCATATATTGTAGCTAATACCGACTTAAGTGAGTGATTGAGACTGCCTAATTTACTGTTGGTCTTTTCTGATAGGTCAATACATAATGATTGTACCGATTCATTATAAGGTCTAAATGAATTTTCGAGAATTTTAGCTTGGGTTTCTGAAAAAAAAGAAGAAAAAATAGGTGTTAAGTTAATATCAAATTCGTTTAGAATTCCTGTAATTTTAACAAGATTTTCTGCTTTTTGATTTATATTAAAAGGTGAGATTATGACTATTGGCTTATTTTTATTTTTAATTCTCAAAATACATTCATGTTTCTTTGAGTCTTGTGAGTTTTTTTTATTTGAGTCTTCTTCCAAGATAAATGATTCAAAGTCTGGTTGATAGAGAAAATAGATATACTTATTCACTCCATTACTTTTTATATGTGGAAAAGACTGGATCGGTAATTGAGTATTAATTGATTTTATTTCCATTTTTACCGATCCTCCATGACCAATTTCATTTGGCGTTATCTTTGTTTCTCCTGCCTTTTGAGTATACGGTATGTGGAAATTTGATCTATGAGTTAGGAGATATTTGGACAAATAGCCTTTAACAGTTATTTGTTGCCCCACTGTTATTTTATTATTGAAGTAGCTATCTGCTAATAAGTGAAAATCGATTATCGGATTATCAAGATAATATTTAAGAGGCGTTCTGATAAGACTGAAAATTTGTCTAAATTGATCAAATATAGTCAACCTATTGGTTATAGATATAGTGGTACTATTGTCAGAATAATTTCCACCAACATAGCCTGGACTTCTATCTCCTTTGGTATTTATTTTAATCATCTTTGCCTACTCTAAAATATCCTCCAACAAATCCAGGGCTGTTATCTCCCTTGGTACTAATGTTTATATATCCTTTTCTTGACCTAAACCAGTAGGTGAGAATTCCCACAAGAAGACTCAGAACAGCAACACCAATACCTGAAAATATCCATTGGTAATGATCGCTAAATATTTCTTTGATCGTTTCCACTATGTTTTCCTCTAAAACAATTTTACGGGATAATAAAAGAAAAATGGGCCAGCAAAAAGAAAAAAGGGGCCAGGCTCGAATTAATTTTTAAAAAATAAAAGAGAGCAGGCTGAAATAAAATGGACTAATTTTTTGTGCAAATTGTAATATCTACAAAATAATTCGAGCCTGGCCCCTTTTCTTGGCCCCCTATTTTATTTGCTATTTTACTTGCTATTTTACTTGATAACCAATTGCAAATTATATCAAATAAAACGAATACGGAAAAAAGGGGTCAGTACCCTTAAAAAATAATTGGGGTCAGAGTAAAATTAATTTTCTCCAAACACACAATAGCATTCCTCAATCATCCAAATCAATTGGTTGAATGCTCTTATGTGAACCACACAGCCAACTTGGCTACGCTCATAGAGTCAGCAACATAAGCCAACTCACACAACTATTTTAAAATTTACCTCCTTTAGTGAGTGCATGAATACAACGAAATCATCGCATTTGAACCACGCGGCCCACTTAGCGATAATTTCCATAAGTCACCAAATAGCCTGACTCTGCGCCGGCTATCGCAAAGGTTGTATCCCGTGAGTCGTGCAGAGGCAATAATATCTTTCACCACGATAGGCTGTATCACCAACACCAACAATACAAGTATTCTCTTTCCAACGATTGTAGCCCACAAGCCACTCCCCTCTTTTATCTTTCTTAGTCGTACAAATGCTTAGTGGTTTTCCGACTTTATGATCAATGCCACTCATGATGACATACATTTCCCTTGCTTTACAAGTCATCGGGCAATCGCTGTTGTTGACGAGCTGCTAACCAATTTGTCGCTCTAAAATCGCTTTTTGCTACAGCTACGGGCGACAGGCCCAAAGTCAAAGCCCCTGATAAAACGACTAAGGATAACTTTCTATAAAAATTTAACATCAATTCTCCTATTCAGTTATCAGTTATCAGTTATCAATTATCAGTTAATGACAACCCTAAAAAATGGTTTATACCAAAGTCAAGATTTTTTTTGGCCATTTATTAGATGATAAATGGCTAAACAAACACTTCATTTGAAGACGCACCTTACGTTGGTTTAGGGTACATGCTCGCTTGACGCATTAATCATTTTAAGACGATATGTTGCATATAATAAATTAACTAAAAAATAAATGTCAAGCTTTTTTTTCATTATTTTTTGAAATATTTTTTCTAACCCCTCCCCACGGCACTGGTTCACTTCAATGCAATCGTGATGGCGAAATAGGCTTTCATTGTCTTGATAAACAAGGCGATTGCCCTGTTTGGACGGTATTATTTATAAACGCTTACGTTATAGCTTTTACACTGAACTGAACCAGTGCCATCTAAATTGTGGGCGCTTTATTCAATTCACCAGTGTGTGAGGGGTTCTTTCTTTGAGCGGTTAACGTGCTTTGCTTTCCCAATCTATCTAAAGATTTTTGGTCGTGTGTTGTTAGTGCATAGGCAAAAATATTCTTCACCATGATAAACCTCATCACCAAAAGCAGTGGTGCAAGTATTTTTTCCCCAAGTGTTGAAGCCGGGGTGCCACGCCTTGCCCTTTTTTTGAGTAATACAGATAAAAAACGAGGGCTTAGCTTTAGGGAGATTGCGGTCAACCCCAGTTGGCATGGCAAATTTTAAACCCGTTTCTCCGCAACTGGAAGGACAATCTAATCCTTTGCTAGCGAATAACCAATTTACATATAAATCGGCTTTCGCCACGGACGAAAGGCCCAAGCCCAGTGTGCCCAACAAAACCACCAAAAATAATTTGGCATAAGATTTTGACCTCATTAATTTTTCTCCTATTAAATCAGTTATCAGTTATCAGTTATCAGTTATCAGTTATCAATTAAGCCTTCCCTGTCATTTTGAATGGAGGGAGAAATCTTTTAATTAATTTAAATACTTATGGTTCGGTGATTTAAAACCCAGAATTCAATAATTAGAGTCATCAGTTTGATACAGGGTGAAATTTATTAAATAACAATAGGAATTATCAATTATATTTTTGTTTAATTTTTAAGTTTAACAGGCATCATCACTGGGGCAACCCTACGGATTGCCCCTACCTATTGAAATTCGGTCTCACGCAAAGTCGCAAAGGCGCAAAGTTTCAAGAGGAACTGAACTGAGCGTGTCAACGCGGCGGGGCTAGAGACTAAAAATGAATCTTAACACGTTGATAATAATAAGATTTCTCCTTTAGTCGAAATGACACGCAGCAACATTAACCGTTATCTAATAGCGAACCATATCATTGGTTATTGGGGGTATCTCTTGATCCGTACATAAACAGAAATAATGTTCTCCATAAGAATTCTTGCCACTATTCATCCTAATCCATTGTGCAAAACAGCTATCACTCATCCCCTTCCATTCTATATTATAACCGCCTCGCCATCCCGTACCGGCATAATTGGTGGCACAGATATAAAAGGTTTTCCCGGTTACGCTGTGGGTACCGGATGGCACGGCAAATTTATAGGCCGCGTTTTCTTTATTATATTTATACTCCGCGTTTTTTTGACAAACCGTCGGACAGGAATATCTTGCCGTTTCAAACCACTTCATATCGGCTTTTGCGACGGATGAAAGGCCCAAGCCCAGTGTGCCCAACAAAACCACCAAAGATAATTTGGCATAAGATTTTGACCTCATTAATTTGTCTCCTGTTAGGTCAGTTATCAGTTATCCGTTATCCGTTATCCGTTAAGCCTTCCCTGTCATTTTGAATGGAGCGAGAAATCTTTTAATTAAATAGGTTCACAAAAATACATTAACCTTTTTT
>JAYQWI020000314.1:0-3388 GCA_035871815.2 Candidatus Parabeggiatoa communis | reverse complement strand
CAGCCAAGACTTCATCAAGTGTCACCCCTAACTGAAATACCAGCCACTTTGCACCATACCCCACGCCGCCCATAAGTGTTGTCATTAACAACGTTAAAAGTTTTTCGGCCCGTGGACTCTTTGATGTCGAGGCCATGCTTTGAGTACTTTCTTCTTGTTTTATTTTTTCAGCCAGTGAAACCCATTCTGTCGCTTCGGCCAGATGCCTCATTGCCATTAAGTTAAGCTTTTTCAAGAGGGCAACCCTACGGATTGCCCCTACATAATACGACGGTTCGTAGGGGCAATCCCTTGTGGTTGCCCTTAACCAGCCGAAGCAAAATCAATTTGGAACGAAAATCGGGCAGTTTAAAAATCAATTTGGAACGAAAAGCTTCGCACAAAAATCGGGCCTTTAAGATTTATTGGAGTTCAAGATTTATCTTGATTTAATCACATAACCCGATTTAGTCACCAACTTTTGAATTTCACTGAAAAAGTCTGGCGGAAACGCAATAAAATCGTTGGGCAAAAAGACGACTGATGTCGATTCTGCAAAGGTTTTTTGGATTTGCATTTTTGCGTGCAAAAGCTGGCAGTAGGTTAGTCACCTTTAGGTGACTTGAGCTTTTAGACAACTGCTTTAGCGTAGCCGACCTTCGGTTCACGCCAAAGATTTTGCGCGCAAAATCTTTGGCGTGAAAAGCTGTTGGCTGTCTGTCGGCTGGGTGGTCTTTCTATTTCCGCTTTCTTGCACTAGGGGCAGTAAAATACCTATTTATTTGTGCTTCAGTACTTATGCGCGGTTTTTTCGTTGGGCTTCTAATCGTTTATCGGAAAATGGCATTTTAACGTTTGTCACCAATTCCTCTTTTTTAGCAGAGACGCGATGCTTCGCGTCTCTACGTGCAAAACCTTGTCGTTATTGTTACATTGACACACTCCCTACAAATGAACGTAACCCACATTGTGTTCTTCAGGTATTAAGGCAGAACCTGAGATAATTAGGCATTATCACTTTAATTTCTTTTGAAAACTGAGTTTTAATGCATTTGTACCACATGAATCAACACATATTGCACAGTTAGTGCAGGTTTTACCTATCTGACCCTGAAGTGGTGCTTCACCCATTGGACAAACTTCCACACATTGCCCACATCCAACACAATTCGTGGGATTCCTTCTGACTTTCAGTGAGCGACTATGCGAACAAGCACCGTATAATGCCCCGACAGGACACAGATACTTGCACCATCCCCTTCTTGCTACTGATATTTCCATCATCAATATGATGGCAATAATGATGATTTCACCTCCAATCTTGTGTAGATATGTGCCGTTAATGAAAAATCGACAGATTGCACCGATAGGGCAAATGTAACAAATAACAGGGATCCCAGTAATAAAAGCAGCAACAAGAGCACCGCCAAGAAAATATAACAGTATTTTTCGGCCTTTTTGATAGCGTTTCAGTGAATCTGGTTTACTGTCGTTATTTTTGCCTAAAACCCCTCTAATTTTGTCCCCCATTTCTGAAAAAACATGTTGAACACATATCCAACTACAAAAAACTCTTCCAAATACAAAAGCAAAAACCACAAGAACGGAAGCAGATAACAATAGCAAAAGATCAACCTGTCTGGTTGTAAGAAAAGTTTGAATTGCGCCAATCGGACAAGTAATAAAAGTCATATCTAAAGCGCCGATGGAACAAAGAGTCCCTTGAATCACATCGATTTTAAGCAAATTAAGGAACGGGATGGCAATCATCAATAACAGAATACTGGCCTGTATCAACCGACGGTATGGTTGATAGCGATGTGTTAATCGTTTCATATTTTTCTTCCGTTTGCATTTAATGTAATGGACTTTGATTCGGTTGGGCAAACGTAAAGACAGACACCACAGCCGACACAACTCTCATTGATAATGACTGGCCTTAATTCCTCATCTAAGGTTATCGCCTTTCCTTTAAGAGGACAATGCCGATAACAAAGATTACACAGTGTATCTTGATAGGAAAGACAGCTTTCTTCTATAACCTTAGCTAAACCCATGCTGGTTTCTGCTTTTATGACTGGCTTAAGAGCACCTGTCGGACAAACTGCCGGACATTTCATGCAAAGATAGCAGGGCTGTTTTAACGGATCGATGAGCGGTGTGCCATAAAGAATCCACTGAGAATAAGGTGCTAGAAAAATAGACTGATAAGGACACACTTCTACACATCTACCGCATTTGATACAAGTTGCCAAAAGTCCGCTCTCATCTCTTGCGCCAGGTGGACGAAGATGAACAGCGGGCAGGGTTTTAAAAAGGTTTTGAATAAAATCGAACATAGCTACACTTAACTCCCTCACAATATAGCCGAAAATGGTGGGTTTAGCTTCGCGCAACGAAGTATCGCTACGTTCTAAGTACTGAACCACAAATAAACAGGTATTTTACCGCAAAGGGCAACCAAAAGGGATTGCTCCTTTGCAGCTGAAAATTTTTGGCGAAAGTACTTACAAAGACGCGAGCCATTGAGACGCGAAGCATCGCGTCTCTACAATTCCTATGTTTCGTAGATTTGCGCCGCGAAGCGTCTCTAATAAACCGGTATTTTACCGCAAAGGGCTTTCGCCCTGGATTGCCCCCGTTTCATTTTTGCTTAGACACTAACCAAATATATCTATAGCAAATGACGCTGATTTGGGTGGAAATGGGTAGGCGCTTTGTGATTCAAGATATCCAAAAGCGCCCTTAAACTTTTTGGGTGAGGGCAACTCTACAGATTGGCCTCTACATCACTGTTTGTAGGGAAATATAGGGTGTTGACTGAGAGCTTTTTTTTGGCCTGTATTTTTAGCTACGCTGAACTTCGTTTCATGCAGGTTCGGCGCATTTTTATTTTCCCGCTAACTCTGTTCTGTTGACATTTCCCGATAAGTCATTGATTTCTTATCAAGTTGATTTTTTTATAACCCATTGAAAATAACTCAACAATTTTGTATGGTTTAATAAAAAGGTGGGTTGAACCTATCGCTGAAACCCACCCTACGCTCGCTAGTCTTTAATAAGCCATATTCATGAAAATGAGTAAAAATAAACAAAATTCACAGTATGTAACTGTTTTTCACGATTATCCACTACCAGAAACGAAGGCCAAGCCGGTCGGTTATATTGCACTTATTATCAATTATGACTTGCCCGTTCCTATACCCGATTCACTAAGTGCGATTGGCGAAAAGCACAAAAAGTACGAAAAAGGACAATGGCGCGTATTGACACCAAGGCATGATCCAGAGGATACGCTTTACGGCCATTTAACTTTTGCCCTAAAATATGAAGGCATTGAGCTTGGTATCCTCAAAGTGCTTTTTGATCACATTGATCCCGCTTTACTTGTCGATATTGTTCAATCTGA
>JAYQWI020000313.1:0-2647 GCA_035871815.2 Candidatus Parabeggiatoa communis | reverse complement strand
GTGGTTTTTGTGTTCTCATCTTCGCCGATTTTGTGAAGAGCATTTCCCCACCCAAGCCAATACAGATTGCCATCCTCTGCGGCAAGGAGATCGCGTGGATAACCGGCATTGGAATCAACGACAGTTACATCACCATTGGTGTCTAATTTGATGATATTTCGACGATTCCAGTTGCCGATATAAAGATTACCCGTCGCATCATAAGTCAGTGCGCTGGGGGCATAAAGGGTGGGCTGAACCAGAACCGAAACGTCTCCTTCAGGCGTAATGCTGACCACTTCATGGCTATTATAGTTGGAAACGACAAAATTGCCATCAGGAGAAATTTTGACATCATAAGGCCCAGCTAAGCCGCTGGCGATAGTGGTCATCGTGCCCTCTGTCGTTATCTTGATTAAGCTGTTGTCTTGGAAGCTGGTGACATAGAGATTGTCTTGCTCATCAATCGTCATGCCATAAGGTTGTTTGATATCCGAGACAAAGGTTGACAATTTGCCGTCAGCAAACTTCACAATAGCGTTGCCCGTTTTATCCGCAATAAAGAGATTTCCTCGACTATCTGCCGCTAATCCGTATGGTGTACTTAAACCGCCTTTGATGATTTGAGTCGCATTGAGTTGTGTTGTGTCGTCTTCAATCCTGACTTCATACAGGGTGTTACCAGCGGCAATCAAGATTCTGCCATCATCTAAGACTTCCAAAGCGCGTGAGTAACTCACATTAACCAATTTAAATTCGCGACGTGAACCGTCAGCGCCTAAGCGAACCAAGCCTTTTTGCCCGTAACTATAATAACTTAAGACATACAGATTACCATTTTGATCAAAGTCAACATCAATAGGATAATGGAGGTCGGTTGCAAACTCGGAAACCTCACCTTCAGGTGTGACTTTTAAAACAGTATGCTTGGAATAGTTGGCAATATAAAGATTGCCGGCCGCATCAAAATCACTTCCGCGAGGCGATTTGACTAAGTCATTTTCTTGAACAAAAGGTTCAATGTTGACTTCGCTTCTTTGCTGTTGATAGCCTTTATTTTTCAGGGTAATGGTAGCCGTAACGGTGGTGGACTCAACGTTTTGATTACCTTGATTGGCAATTTGAGCGGTAAGCTTGATGGGTTTTTTGGCTGCCAGTTGGGCAATGGGTGGCCCAAAAGCAACATGGCCGCCAATGCGTTTGGTGGGTTTAATCGAGACTTGTGTGCTGCGTTCTGCCAGCAGTTGACCGCTTTCGATATGGTAAGCTTGCACAATGACTTCATAATCACCGGGCTGATGACGTGCGGTTTGCCATTCAACAGTTGTGTTGAGTTGGCCGTTGGCTTCCACTGAAACGATATTATTGATAACCGGTGAGAATTGTTCAACCAGTTCACCTTGTTCATTCAGCACTTTCAGGAGAAAACGGATTTCTTGCTCATTGTCTTCTTTGTTATTTAAAACCAGTTCCAGAAGAGCCGCCGTTAAAGCCTCATAGCTGGTTTGTTCTGTGCTGATTGAAGCGATTTCAAGACCACTTTCGGCGGCGGGGGTGAGGTTAAAATCAAAGGTGACAACTCCTGAACCACTGAGATTGAGGTTGTAGTGGGTGGTTAAGTAGTTCAGGGCACTGGCTGTGATTTTGAAGGCTTTAATGTCAATCTCTTCAAGACGATAGCTGCCGTTTTCTGCGGTGAGCGCACTGCTTTCTAATGTTTCTATACTGACACTGGCCCCGAAAATGGGTTCCCCAGTATTAGCATCCTTGACTTGACCGATGAGGGTAGTGGTTGCGGCCGCAACGGTTTTGGGTAGGTGAGTGGTGCCTAAATCGACGATGCCACCTGGGGGAGCGAGTACGGTGAACAGGCCCGTTTGATAACCGTCGATGGCGATTTTAAGACTGAGTTCACCCGGTGTGACACCTGGAATCTCAAAAGCCCCAGTGTCATCAGTTTGACCGCTGTGTTCGGTTCCGATAATCGTAATGATGGCATCAGTCAAGGGCGTTCCGGTTTCGCTGTCTTGAATCAGGCCTTTAACCGTGATTTCGGGATTGGACGGTGTGGTGCCGGTTGGGTTGATGGCTGGAGAAAAGCTGAGTGTGACACCTCTTGTGATGGTACCCGTGCCACTGAGTGTGTCGTATCCAGAAAGTTTCGCACTGACAGTGACGGGCCCGGGGGGACTGACAATGGCATAATAGCCCTGTTCATCGGTGAGTGCTGAAGCGGTGACGGCACCTGTGACTTCTACCAAAACGCCGGAAAGCGGTTGTTTTGTGTTGGTGTCAGTGAGCGTGCCACTGATGATTCCGACATCGGGTAAAGGGGCTAAACGGACTGTACCGAGTTCAGCAAACTGGCCTTTTGAAACGCTGACCTCTTGCGAGGCACTTTGATAACCGGCTAATTGGTATTTCAGGGTATATGAACCGGGTTCCAAGCCAGTCAGATTGAAGCTGCCATCGGATTCTGTTTGGGCTGTTGTCTCGGCCAGAGGTGAAAGAATGACATCAACTTTGGCTAAGAGGGTGTGTGAAAAGTAGTTACCCAGGAGCCAAACGATGGAGCATGAGTTGAATCATGGAAAGATAAATCATGTTTTCACTTGATTCGGAGAGTTGTTCATAATCTTTGCTCAAGCGTCGATAACGCCCTAACCAT
>JAYQWI020000312.1:0-5146 GCA_035871815.2 Candidatus Parabeggiatoa communis | reverse complement strand
CTTTCCGACCCGCTCATCCTTCAGTTAAATAAGGCACTGAGTACAGGTGAAAAAATCGATCCATCGATTCCCGCTGCCGATATTCTCACTCAAAGAACCAAACCCCTATCCAATCCGCTCAACCCTTCAGCGATAGAGTCCGTCTTTAACTTTTTGATAATGCTCATGATTATCTTATTTTTCTATCTGTTTTTTAGAGAGAGAAAACCCGTTTAAATCTACGTTCCAGCTTGATGCTGGCATCTTTACGTTCCAATTTTATAATAAAATTGGAACGTATAAAAAAATTGAACCATAAAAACCATGTTAACAGAATTAGAATTATTTGGATTCAAGTCAATTCGCAAAATAAAACTGGCGTTAAAATCAATCAATGTTTTAATAGGCGCAAATGGGGCTGGCAAATCAAACTTCATTGAAATTTTTCGCCTTTTTAAATCACTTCAAAATCAGGATTTACAACTCTATATTGGCAAAACGGGCGGGGCCAATTGCTTACTGCGTTATGGCAGAACAGTCACAGACGAAATGGGCGCTTCTCTTTCTATCAAGACTGATAACCATTTCATAAAATATCGTCTGCATTTAACCGCCACAGTGGGAGATACTTTAATTTTCGCGAACGAATCCGTTTTGGACTCACTGAATAGCCAATCGACCGTTTTTGAACAAAACTTAGGCACAGGGCATAAAGAAAGTCTTCTGAATACCGCTGAATACCAAAATCATTTTATAGCAAAAGCCGTGAGCAAACAGATAGAAAATTATCACGTTTTTCATTTTCACGATACATCTGACACCGCTCGATTACGTGCAAACTGTGATATTGAGAATAATCATGCCTTGATGAGTGATGGGAGCAATTTAGCAGCGATTCTTTATAAATTACGTGAAATAAAACGGCCCTATTATGAACGCATTATCAAAACGATTCGCCTGATTGCGCCATTCTTTAAAGATTTTGTCCTCAAACCAGAAATCAATCCGAATTATATTCAACTGCGTTGGCAAGATCGAAATAGCGATTATGAATTTCGAGCGCACCAACTATCAGATGGTACATTACGCACAATGGTATTAATCACGCTATTGCTACAACCTAAAACCGATTTACCCACGTTGATAGTACTAGATGAACCGGAATTAGGCCTACATCCTTATGCGATTAATATTATCGCCTCACTCATCCAGACGGTATCACTACAAACACAAGTTATTTTAGCAACTCAATCCTGTACCTTTCTGGATTATTTTGATCCAGATGATGTCATTATCGTAGAACAGCAACAAGGCACATCCACCTTCAAACGTCTGGACAGCACATCACTAAACGAATGGCTAGAAGACTATACCCTCAGTGAACTTTGGGAAAAAAATGTGACAGGAGGGCAGCCATCCCGATGATACGTTTACATTTTTTAGTAGAAGGTGCGACTGAACGTACTTTTGTTAATGAAGTGCTTAAACCCGAATTGTCACGTCTCAATATTTTTCCAGATGCCTGTTGTGTTCAAACAGGGCGTAAACAGGGCAAGATATATAAAGGCGGCATCACCAGTTATCTTAAATTAAAAAATGAGGTACAGCGTTGGCTTAAACAAGATAAACATCAAGATGCGCGATTGACAACAATGGTGGATTTTTACGCGCTCCCTAATGATTTTCCAGGCTATGATGACAGTCGAAAACAAAGCAATTCACAAAAGCGAATTGAACTTTTAGAACACCATTTTCAAGCGGATATTGGAGATCATCGCTTTATTCCTTATATTCAACAACATGAATTTGAGGCCTTATTGTTTACTGAACCGACTCAATTTGCTGTAGCTTATCCACAAAGGGAAGCTGAAATCCAAGAACTGATTGCTATGCGCTCTGAATTTAAGTCTCCAGAAGACATCAACGAAAATAACGCGCCTTCCAAACGAATTCAAGCTATTTTTCCTGACTACGGAAAATTTAAACCAACCGTAGGCCCCCCCATTGCCCTAGAAATTGGGTTAACAAAAATGCGTACAGAAAATCCGCATTTTGATGAGTGGTTAAAGAAATTGGAACAACTTGCTTATTGAATGCCGATATATAAAAAAATCCTGATTGTAACGGATTTTGGGGAGACTAGAAATAATGGGGCTTTGAACGTCGCGGAGCGATGCGACTTCGTTTCCCTTATTTGCTCCAGAAAATCCGTTATAACCAATAAATTCTTGTTGGAGTTCAAACTTTGCAAACTAAAGTTGGAACGTAGACTTAAACAAGTTCTATCACCCACATTGCCATCACTACCCAAATTCTAAAGTATTGGCAAGCCTCTCAAATTAACTAACGTATTCCAAAACGCCATCCAACTTTAATCTCACACTTAGCACCTTTGCGCCTTAGCGCCTTAGCGTGAGATTGGTTTTAGATCATACCCCAATGCCCTCTCTGTACTCATAATGAATAACAAGCAATATAACAGATAGGTTATCTCAAAAAATTGACCCTTTAACACTTTTGTATATTGCACAGACATCAAAGGGTATTTACCATACGCCCCTTCAAATCAACTTCACATATATTGGCGTTCAAGATTTATCTTGAAACCAAAGATGCCCCCTAATAAAAAGATTCAAAAGACTGTCTAAATGAGTAAGGCTATGAGTTTTTATTGATAACTGATAACTGATAACTGATAACTGAATACAAAGGGGAAAACTGATGTCTTTTTATGACTTGCAAAAATTACATTCTATATCACTGTTTTTAAAAGCATTTCATTTTAAATCACGTATTTTAAATACCAGTATAATACTGATGATGATTATCCCCGTTATCCAAGCCTATGACACCGTTTATTCTCATTCTAATCATCTAAACCTCATGAAATATTGCACTCTTTTAGTCGGCGTAAAAAAATGAATCCTCAGCCCACCATTCCCCTGAGTACAACTCATTACGGGCCGATAAACGAATTTTAATTAATTGATAATTAACTGGCATTCAAAATTGATTTTCAAAAAAATTGAGATGCCCCCCTAATAAAATAATTTAAAGTGCTGTCTATATAGGTGAGGCCATCAATTTTGACTGATAACTGATAACTGAAAGAGAATTGAGTACAACGAATTAATCGGATAAACGAATTTTAATCAGTGATAACTGATAATTGATTGGCTTTCAATTGAGAAAAAATTTTTTAGGCCCCTAATAAAATAAGCCAAAGGACTGTCTATATAGGTGAGGCCATTATTCTCAGTGATCAGTTTTTATGACATTGAAGATTTGATAAAAAATTTCTTTTGGCCCCTAATAAAATGAGCCAAAGGACTGTCTATATAGGTGAGGCCATTATTCTTAGCGATCAATTTTGATTGTTGTTCAATATTTGAGAAAAAAATTTCTTTCGGCCCCTAATAAAATGATCCAAAGAACTGTCTATATAGCTGAGGCCATTATTCTCAGTGATCAGTTTTTATGACGTTGAAGATTTGATAAAAAATTTCAAAGGCCTCTTATATTGACTGATAACTGATAACTGATAACTGATAACTGAATAGGCGAAGTTGCCGTTTTTGCAGAATCAGCAACTTCTATTATTTATTTAAATCCAAACGAGGTAAATAACCATGAGATCATATCTCAAAAAACGGCCTCCCACAAAACAACGGGAGACAAATTGGGGCCCGCCCCCACGACGGCGAAACAACACCCTGGCACGAGCAATTGCGGTAGCATTGCTTGCGGGGAGTGTTGTGCCTACTACTAGCTTTGCGGCGAGTATCACGATTAACGGTTGCAAGCTCGCTGATCCAGGTGGTCCCGGTGATGGACTTGGTGGTCACACCATCATCATTCAAGACATGGATACACTTGAAGTTCATCGACCAAAAACACCAGCAAATGGGTGTATTTCCTATACCATTGACGACACAACGGCAACTTCATTTAAAATTGCCACTGTAAATCCAATAGGTTGGGAGCAAACAGCTCCAACAGATGCCACTGGTCCGGGAATGATGCCATTCATCAGGGATACAACATGGCTAGCTAACAATGATTTTAAAATCATTATCAAGGATGCCTCAACCAGCAACCCACCCAATAATCAAGGTATCCAAGTTATACCGATTACTGGAAACCATAACACTTTCAAGTTTGTTCCTCCTTCTTTTAACTCTAGTGAGTTCTACACGTGGGATTTCGGAGATGGTATTGGTGGCATTGGGGGTGATGATTCAACTGGAGAAGCTTTCCACACTTATCTCAAAGCAGAGACTTATACTGTGGTATTGCAAATAGGCTTTGAACAGATCGAATATGCAGAGGTAGTAATTGCCGAAAGTACTTACGATCACTATTGTTCTAAACCTCAAATTGTCTCGACTGTTGGGGGAGGATGGACATCAACAACAAATCCGTTTATTTCCCCATTTGTTATTGGTGTTCTTCATCCTGTTGATATAAACGCAGGTAATCCATTGCCTTCCCTACTTGTTGGTGGAACAAGATGGGGGGTTTGTATCGGTGATAACGGTATACTGAGACAAGATGATCCAGGAGATCTACAAATCGAAAAGGCAGCTTTCGTTTACAATCGAGGAAAGATTCTTGGTAAGGACGGTGTTAATGGTTATAGCTCTGGTATAACACCCAATCATGGTGCAACACGAGGTGGGAATGTTAGTATTACTGCCAACACCTTTATAGTTAATGAAAAAACTATCAAGGCTGGGCGTGGTGGACATGACATAACCCACAATTATGTAAAATACACGAATATCCATGCTCGTGGGCAAGATGGCGGCAGTATAGCCATCATAGGACAAACGGTTGTTAATGCCGGTGGTGGTATTGGTCCAAAAGAGGGAATTTCCTATGATCCCAGCAAGAAAATACCTGACTCTGACGGTGGTAATGGTGGTGTCGCTAGTAATACGGATCATATTTATAAAGATGGATGCCAGTCACATGAGAATTCTATCAGTGATGATTCCGCTAAACTTGCAGGTGAAGGACATAATGGTGGGGACGCTACAGGCGGTAAAGGTGGTGCTCTCAATATCGCTGGTACTCTAGTACAAGGCTATCCAACCACAACGTTTAGTAGCGGTACTGGAGGAGATGCTAGAATTTGGTGTTCTGAAACGGCAACACCAGGAACAGC
>JAYQWI020000311.1:0-2277 GCA_035871815.2 Candidatus Parabeggiatoa communis | reverse complement strand
CATTGAATAATAAATTAATTATTTTTGTCAATGCGTAAGTCCTATAGTTTTCGAACTACTGAGGATACATTTAGATTTGGGTGAACATTTAATTAGGAATGATATGATGAAAAGAATCTGTGTTTTTCTGGGTTCAGACCTTGGTGTACAACCAGAATATCAGTCAAGTGTCAAAGAATTGGCCAAAGAGATTGTTGAACGAGATATCGAACTCGTTTATGGCGCGGCAAAAGTGGGCCTGATGGGTGTACTGGCTGATGCCGTGCTTGAACTAGGGGGGCGTGTTATAGGGGTTGTGCCGAAAGGTTTAACACAAAAAGAGATTGTTCATGATCGACTGACCGAATTACGAATTGTTTCCTCGATGCATGAACGGAAAGCACAAATGGCAGAACTGGCCGAAGGTTTTATCACCCTTCCCGGTGGCATTGGCACACTGGAAGAAACGTGTGAAATTCTCACTTGGGCACAAGTTGGTATACACAAAAAACCCTGTGCCTTGTTAAATGTTTGTGGTTATTATAATCATTTCATCGCGTTTTTAGATAATATGGTTGAAAATGAGTTTTTTAGACCCGTCCATCGCTCATTGCTGATTGTAAAGGATGATCCAAAACAGTTGCTTGACACACTCGAAAATTTTCAACCACCTGATTTTAAAAGGTGGATGACAGAAAGCGAAACTTAATTTTTTTTGTCGTCTTAAATGGTATTCAAATCCGTTTTCTATTTAATTAAACCAACTTTGAAGGAAAATATTTATGGAGTTAATCATAGCCAGTGGCGCCCAATGGGGTGATGAAGGGAAAGGAAAAGTCAGCTACTATTTATCACAATTTTCTGATGTGTGTATGCGTGCAGGTGGAGGCTCAAATGCAGAAGCTACCTTTTACCATGAAGGAAAGGGTTATCATTTCCAAATGATACCCAGTGGCGTTGTGCGCGGAAAAGTGGGGATGATGGGTGATGGTGTATTAATTAGTTGTGATCGTCTTATGCTAGAGCTCCGTCAATTAGAAGAAGAGTTTGGCGATATTTCAGATCGTTTTATGATCAGCGGCAATGCCCATGTTGTATTACCTTCTCACCGAGCTAAAGATGCTTTCTTGGATCAAAATGTCTTAAAAATCAACACGATTCGACAAGGGATTGGGCCAGCTATGGCTGATAGGGCTTATCGGGTAGGCGTTAATGTTGATACTTTTATTCGTACAGGTGGCGCACCAGAAGGACATGATGAACATTGGGAAGAAAGAGAACAGTATGTTGAAATGCTAAGCAAATATCGCAAGAATACAAAACGCTATCTTGCTGAGTTGAAAAAAACGGATAAGACAGTTCTGATTCAGGGTTCACAAGCATTTATGTTGGACAATGTTCATGGAACTTATCCTTATGTCACCTCCTCTTATACCTCAACAGCCGGACTATTACAAGGAGCAGGGCTGCCTTATAATACTGTGACTCGTAATATAGGCATCGTCAAAGCCTATCCAATTAGATTTGACAGAACAGGCCATCTTCCAACAGAATGCGCTGAAAGTGATCAAGAAGTTATTCGTAATGCGGGTAATGAATTTGCCCATACCTCTGGTACTCCCCTACGGATTGGCTGGTTAGATATGGTGGCGTTGAGATATGCTCAAGACATCAATCATTACACGGAATTTTTCTTTACTAAGATAGATGTCTTATCTGAACTTAAGGAAATCCCAGTGTGTATTGGTTATCGTTACCATGGAAAAACCATCGATACTTGTTATGAGTGGAGTAACATGGACTTGAGTGAATATGAACCGGTCTATAAGGTGTTAAAAGGCTGGCAACGTCCCATTAGAGGGATACAAGACTTTATGGAACTGCCTGTTGAAGCGCGTGACTATGTGGCATTTCTCGAAGATCAAGTCGGTGTCAGAGTGAGCCTGATAGGCACTGGGCCCAAGGATGATGAAGTGATAGTTCGCTAGTCAGATAGATAGGCTGGTCAATTGACTACCCTGCTATTTTGAAAACCTGACAGGCGAAAGCAAACCTGTCAGGTTTGGTCTGTGAAATTAAGGAGAACATGAAATGCCCTTACCTTTAATTGGGATTTTTGCAGTCACTGGATGTTTGTATTTAGCAAATAAAATTCAGCAAAAGCAGCAAAAGAAAAAAATGTTTAAAAATTCTCAACCCAAGAAAACGATTGCTCAAAGCGTTTCATCTACAAAACCAATCACTCCCCGTAAAAAAAATGATTATGAAACAGAACTCAACAGAAACATCATTTTATCG
>JAYQWI020000310.1:0-2943 GCA_035871815.2 Candidatus Parabeggiatoa communis | reverse complement strand
TCACGAGAACTGTCAAAACGCGACACCGGCAAAACCTTATATCTACTTGATGAACCCACAACCGGCTTACACTTCCACGATATTGAACAACTGCTCAGCGTATTACACCGCCTACGCGACAACGGCAACACCGTCGTCGTCATTGAACATAATTTGGATGTGATCAAAACAGCAGATTGGATAATAGATTTAGGGCCAGAAGGAGGAGAAGGGGGAGGAGAAATCATTGCCGCAGGCACACCACAACAAGTCGCCAAACAAAAGAAATCGTATACTGGGCGATTTTTAAAAGGGATGTTGAAAAATTAAAAGTTATCACGCTTCGAGCCAAGGCGCAAAGCTACCAAGTTATTATACTTAGTGACTTAGGCCGAAGCGTGAGCAAAAGGGCAAGCCTACAGATTGCCCCCACGATCGACCAAAACGTAGGGGCAAGACTGAAGAAAGGCCTGTTGGGGTATCACACACAAACTACGACAGTTTCTCCTTGAAGCAGTTTATATATTTATGATCTCATCCACTTGATTGAGTTTTGATTTAAAAAGTAAAAGCCGAATTCAAAAGGAAACCTATTTGCTCACTTGTCAACGTTATATCGAATTGAATCCAGTACGAGCCTCTATGGAAAAACAACCGGCATTGTTCCGCTTTTGCTGTTATCGTTCAAAACCTCGGCAAGCCGCCTACAGAGATTTGTTCAAATCCGAACTTGATTTTGATGTAATCAATGACATCAAGCAGGCAATTACCCAGAATCAACCTTTGGGCAATTCACGTCGTCTCAACGAAGATAGAAGCCATGACGGGGCAAAGGCGTGAACCAAAACCAAGAGGTAGACCAGCAAAAAGATACGAAGCCTGAAAATAACTTCAATCAAGGAGAATTGTCGTTATGATGTTTGGGGCAGGCAAAATAATTCGAGCCTGGCCCCTTTAATTTTTTAAATTTAGGATAACGCCGCGCTCACCGGAAAATTGCAAGCATAGCGAGTAATTTTTCAGAGTGGAGCGCATTGTTAAAGGTTTTAGCACATTCTTATAACAGTGACAGATTCAAGAAAGCGCTGCCGAGAATCAATGGGCTAACCAATTTTTACGATCTAACAAGTTCAATGCTAACTCAATTTGTCTAGGGCTAAACTGCTGTTTACGTTCATTCCAAGCATGAGTTGCCTGTACTACCTCCTCTAACGTATTAAGTTTCTCGTACTTTATTAACCAATGAACGGTGGAAAGCAGCTCTAAGCCAAATGCTGACTCGAATCCTTCTACTAAGTTAGAGACTTTACTGAATCTTTCACGGGTTTCTGGATGCTTATTAAGATAAACATTAGCTTCATCAATGGCACCCGGCACTAATTGCAAGGGTTTCTCTGGCGTGTCACCACCATCGGCATATCCCGATATAAAATGCCCTTCAATTGCATTTAACACGTGGCGAAGATTTTCAGCATAAGGACCGTAATGGGCTTTGTTATACTTTAAACGCAACGGTTCACCAGCCTCCTGCATGAAATAAAGTAGTTTATGTACTTCCAATAATGAGACTATGGGGTCTAACAAGCCTCCAAGATAACGCTGAATTAATTCAATTAAAACGGCACGCCCTGCTGTCATTTTGGGTACTGCTCGATTACGTGCCATTCTGTCATTCTCTGGCGCGCCTTTAGGTTCGAGCACAATGACATGGACTTCCGGCAAAGCACCTAGTGCCTGTTCAATACGTGATTTAACCTGTTCCCAATCGAGCCCTCCCAATCCGCTACCTAAAGGGGGAATAGCAATAGACTGAATATGGTTTTCGCGTATCGTTTCTACCAATGCCTCAAGACCAGATTCAATATCTTCCATTCGGCTAGCACCGCGCCAGTGGCGTTTGGTTGGAAAGTTTATAATATAGCGTGGATTAGCCAGCTGCTGAGTATCAAAGACAAACATCTTCCCTGGTTGTATTTGTTTGTTCTTGCAGGCTTGAGCATATACTTTGAAATTATCTGGCCAGGCTTTTTTAAATTGTAAGGCGATTCCACGCCCCATAACGCCAACGCAATTAACAGTATTCACAATGGCTTCTGCATCGGCACGTAAAATATCTCCAGACGTATAGTCAATCATCTCGACAACCTCCTCAGTAATACCATTCTCGACTAATTCTAATAGGCGGGCGATACACGCCAATTTGTTGTAAAATCTTCATCGTTTGTTGATAGATGGGTTGTGAGAATACACCAATATGTTCAATTAAATTCCATGGAAAGCTGGCCTCCATTAAGAACTCCGCCTGCTTCCCTTCTTTACAGCTCTGCCATTGATTGGTCTGGATAGCAAACCAATCCAGCTCAGTAAGTTGTGCAAGATTACAGCGGTCTTCAAAGTAATATGAACCTGCATTGGAAAGGGTAAATGCCCAGCGACGCTTTCGCTTCTGAGCCCAAGCAACTGATGCCTGTAAATCAGCCTGCAGATGTACTATAGGCTCTTGTCCACCACGATAAAGCAATTCAGGATGGTTTGCCTGGTAAATTAAATATAGCATGATTGAGCGTGGACAAAAATAAAAAGGGACACAGTCACCCACAGGCAAAGCGGGATGGCTATTCAAGGAGAGTTTCAAGCGTCGTTGTTTGATACTACTCATGCCTATTGTTGAGCCACCAATATTTTGAGCAACAATCTGAGCATCACACCACAGCTCACCTGCGGCAATAATCGATGCAAGCCGATCTATATGGACGATATGATAAATCTTTGGTTGTGCGGGAACTGTCATTCTATTCTATTTTATATCCGTTACCTTTTTAGTCGAGACGTGAACGTGGCCAAAAAGCACCACAGTTCCCTTTAGTCAAAAAAAGGAACGCATATTATGACAAATTAAAATTAAAAGGAGAAGAGGGATAGACCGATAGGCTAAATATAAGCGATTAAAAGAACAGTTAGTGT
>JAYQWI020000309.1:0-5428 GCA_035871815.2 Candidatus Parabeggiatoa communis | reverse complement strand
AATGTAGTCTAATACCTCTTGTTGCAGATTTTCCGGTAATAGATCAAATTGTGAAACGAGTTGTTTTTCCATTTTTTTTGATTTTTTTTGAAATGAGTGATGTGAAAGGGGAATAAAATAGTTAGAGTTCAGGTACTTGATACGCTTCACATCACAGCGAGCGCAACCCATTATATTATACCTAAAAATGGCAGTCATTTTATAAATTCATAAATATAACAATGAGTTATAATATTTTACGTTCACCCATCTCAAAAAAATGAGATTTTGTTTTCAATAGATTTTGTTTTCAATACTTTACAAGCGAACTGCCATTTTTAGGTTATATTCTGATTACGCTTTCTGAAATCATCCTAAAATGCGGTATGACGCTTCGCTTACCCTATATGGACTACGAAGCGAGTTATATTGTGTTACGAAACAACATTTTTAACGGCCTTATCAAACGAAACCTCAAACAGTGAATCGTTCACCATTCTGATTTTCAAAATAAATTGTTCCTATCCAACCCGCTAAAGCTGTTCCTCAAACCCAATTCAGAAAATATTTCACTGATATTATGACGCAACTCCTCGTAAGCCTCACTGGCTTTTAAGTCTCCTTTAAACATTAACTTATCAATATAGCTTTTAATCTTTTCTTCTAAATCGACTAAATTGCCAAAATCAACCGGACAATAAATCACACTGCTTTTATATTCTCGAATACCATTAGTCTGTTTCTTTTTACTGTCTTTATAAATGGTTAATGGTTCACCAGTTAAATAAATTTCTTAAATGACGATGGGGAAGAATTTAAATCAGAGAAGGCTTTATTAACATTAATTCATAAGCAAAAACGACTATGCTGTGAGGTAATAAAGAGTCGCGTGCCATTCAAAGCTTGATAGCTTGTTCAACCCCTCAATTAGCCGATTAGAGGAAGGGTGGGTTTCGTTATTGAGATACGAAGGAAGCTACGCTAAACCCACCCAACACGTCACATAAGCTACACTCGCTAGGTATTCATACTCATTTTATGACGTGATTTTTCTGTTGAAGAAAAAATGAAAAAAGCTTGTTTTATATCTAAACCAAAAAAGTTCTTATCGTATGTTTCAGCAATTCCATTTTTGACTGGCATAAATTGATTAATTGCACGTAATTCTTCGTTATCTTGTTTAATCACAACAACACGAGACAAGGACATGAGTTCATCCTTATTGAGTTGAGTAGTTAATTGTTCGATAATAACCTTTAATGCTTGTTGTTTATTGGCATCGATCCACTTAGCTGATACCAAAACATCCCATTTACCTGGCGAACCATCCCGGAGAAATAAGGCAAAAAGCCTAAAATCACCTTTTTGATGGGCAAGGTACTTTTCAATCGATACCATTTTTTGAATTAATTCATTCATAGGACCTTCATCAAGTTTTTAGTTGAATTTATCATATCATAAGCATCTGATTTTGATACTGTTCCTACAGGTTCATATCTTGCTTCTGGGTTCCAATTTGCGACATTTGACCAATCACCAAAAAAAAGGTTTTTTATTTTCTCTTCTATTCCTGACAGATGTAGTAATACATCCAAATCATGCGTTTTAAAACATCTATAGTCCGCAAATTCTTTGTTTGTTGAAGGATAACCGGGCCATTTCAATGTTCGGCAAATCCTCGCTTTGAGTCCCAATTCTATCGCATAACCACAAATATAAGCCGCACCATCATAACGTTTTGCCATAAATAAAACTTCCGCATCTTTTACTCTCGCTTTAGCAATATTTCTGAGTTCTGTCCTTTTTATCATATTTTGAGTTGAGCCTCGAATTATTAAACTGGAATGATGAAAGTTTTGATAATATTTGGTTTAAAACGCGTTGGTTTCCTTTGTGAATTGGGAAGTACTTTGTTGGCGTTGGTTCGGAACGACAAGCTACTGTGCAGAGAGGTAATAAAGAGTAGAGTGCAGTTTAAAGCTTGATAGGTTCTTCAAACCATCAATAGATTAGGAGAAAAGCAATGGTGGGTTTCGCTATCGCTCTATTCATCCGACGCTCGCTTAGCGCAGAAGCAGAGAGAATACGTACCATGACGTATTATAGGCGTCAAGTAAAAACGAAATAGAAAAATCATCCTAACATTGGAGCAACTATATCACAAATTTTATGTCATATATCATGGTATTAATAGTAAGCAAAAAAAAGACGTTTGCCCACTCTAGTTGGTTTTGGTTTGGCAGTGTTTTATGGCTTGAATGTAAACGTTATTAATTTATGTCATTCATGTCAAGCTCAATCTTGAAATGGATGTTGATGATTGATCTATAAGCATAATAATTATAATGCTATTTTTCAAGCATTGCAAAGTTTGGTGTGCAGATTCAGCAATTATAATTTTGGAACTTATCATTTTGAGTAGTTAAAACTATTTAGCTCATTTTTTGCTCATTTTTATAAAAAAAGTGACCATAAATGACCCGTTTTACGGTATGGTTGCTTATATATAAAAATTTTATAATATTTAAATAGTTAGATCAATATAATTATTTACTTATCAAAACTATTACAATTATAACTAACTGAAAAACATAATTTTTAAAAATAAGTGCTTATTTGGTTTTTTGGGAAGATAATTTTTAATTGATATTGTTTCTCAACTAAAATATTTTTTTTAATTCATTAAAAATCAACAAGATAAGATCATAATTAGAATTTATGCTGCAGATTATTCCATGAATGGGGCAAAAGATGAACCCAACGCTTGCGAGCTCATTTGAAATCAATCGATTTTGCACTATTGGAAATTTTTGTTCAATTTCAAACTTCCATAAAAAAAGCCCCTTGGCTTTAAGTGCCTTGGGGCTTTTTTGTTGGAAGTTGTGATGGGTTTCGCAAGCTTCATTACGTTCCGTTCGACCTGTTTTATGCAAACTTCAAGGAGATGGGATGCTCCCCTGTGGGGCTTTAGAGAGAAAGCTTTTTAATAAAATCAACTAAATCTTTTATTTCTAAAATGGAAAGAGGTAAATCATTATTTTGTTCATCTTTAAAATTTTTTCGTGTCATTAATAATTTTTGAATCATTATAGAGTATTCAGGTAATATTTCTTTTGCTTTTTCAAGCAGTATATTGTGATTACTGAATATAGAAATGTCAGACCATTCATTAATTCCTTCATTTTCTATTATCCTTTTGAGGAGATAACAAAAAGTTGCAACATATATTGCTTCTAATAAAACTGGAATATGATATTGTTGAATCTCTTGAATCTTATTAGTTATTTTGTTTTTGAGATACTCAACTAAATTTTTTGAATCAGGCAAGTGTTTATTATTTTCAACAATTGATTGTATTCCTAAAAATACATTCTCATTGAACAAACAAATACCCTCTTGAGCTATAGAAACCGCAAATGGATCTCCAACTAAAAGATGTTCTAGATAATTTCCAACAGATTCTATATTTATAGCAAGACGAGGAAAATTAGAAAATCTAGGTTGTCGTGCAATAGAATGAATCATGTGATGGTTCTTCGTTGTATCTATCGCATCTACTAGAATTAGTAAATCAATATCACTATTTTGCTCTTCATTCTGAGTTGCTACACTTCCAAAAATAATTAGACATCTTAAACCGGGAATTTTGGCTTCAATTAATGATAAGACAAACTCTTCTGCTTTTAATTTATGTTCAGTTTTCATAAAAATAGATTTAAATAAAACGGAGACAAGTCTCCATTTTCTTTCTTTTGTAATGAGTTCTTAAATTAAGAAAGTTTTTATTATAAAAATGATACGTCTGGAAGTTTTCTAAACATAAAAAATATAATAGATTGATTATAAAGGATTTTATTGATAAAGATCACACCCAGTTTATTTTTTCCATGGGATGAGAATTAAATAAAATCCAAAATTAAAATCTGACAGGTTTTTAAAACCTGTCAGGTTTGGCTGAAAATAGGGAAGTTATTAAATCTTCATTCCCATGGCAATTTAAATCCATATGCCGGGCTACCCACAATCTGATTATTATAATCAGAATCTATACGCAATCCAGTTAAAACTCCTTGATGAGTGATAGAACCAGAAGAATCAATATTGAATCCTGTGGATATTCCCATGTTAGTAATCGAACCAGAAGAATCTATTTTTAATCCTGTAGATAGATTTCCATCAAGAATACTACCAGTAGAATCTATCTTGAGATTTCCACCCCCTGGAACATAATTATAAGACATAATAATCTCCTCTTTCTTTAAGGAAACTAATTAATGAATGTAAAACTGTTCAAGTTTTTAATTGACTTTTACATAAATTTATGAGTCGTATTTTTTCAAAAACTTATCACATAAAATGGTCGATAAAAATGGAGAAAATGGTTTGTATTGTTAAATATTATTCAATAATCATAAAAGTCAAGTGCTAAAAACTGTGGTGACTATATCAAATTAACCGTAATCAATAAAATAACTTCACACTTTTTTTGGCTTAAGCCGCGTAATGACAATTTCAACGATTTCAATTAATTAGTTAGAACTCAATTTTGTTTAGCTTGGCTAATTAAAGCGACACACATTTTACGTGAATCACAGAACAGATATTTTCGGTGTAACTGATAACATTCACTCATTGTATTACTTTTCAGTCTAGGCGTGAACGTGGCAAGAAACACTATATTTCCCTTTAGCTAAAAAAGGAGCGCGTATTATGACAGCTATCAATTAAAAGGACAAGAGGCGCAGACCGATAGGCGAAATTTAACCGATAAAAGAACAGTTATCGTATTAATTACTACTTATCAATTATCAATTACGTTAATCAATTTATCGCAAAGAGCCTTCAGATGTTGGCACAAATACGCCACTTTGAAAAGCGCAACATTGAGATTTTGATAAAAATCATAAAATTTTGATAGAACGCTGATTACGCCGATTAATTGATATCGGGCATTGCAACTGGATAAAATATCCACACAATCTGATGATAACTGATAACTGATAACTGATAACTGATAACTGATAACTGATAACTGATAACTGATAACTGAAAACACATGCAAAAAGAGATTGAAACTAAATTAGCCAGGGCCCGTACTAAGTTGATTATGGATAACCCCTTTTTGGGGGCTTTGGTATTGCGTTTGCCTATGCTGGCCGCTGAACCAAAATGGTGTCCGACTACGGCGACTGATGCGCGCCGGTTTTATTATAATGCTGATTATATTGAGGTTTTGAGTGTGGAGCAGGTGCAATTTGTATTGGCTCATGAGGCCTTACATTGTGCGTTATCCCATTTTGCTCGTCGTCAACATCGTCAAAAATTTCGTTGGGATTTGGCTTGTGATTATGCTATTAATTCCTTATTATTCAAGGAGGATTTAACGCCACCGCCTGGTGTTTGGGTAGATGAAAGTTATGAGGGTATGACGGCCGAGGAAATCTATCCG
>JAYQWI020000308.1:0-6894 GCA_035871815.2 Candidatus Parabeggiatoa communis | reverse complement strand
AAAACGACGAACCATCCTACCCCTAATAACTCAACAAGGAAATTTTATGACACGTATTAGTTTTTTCCATTCTCTGCGAGGAAAATTGCTATTACTCTTTTTAGCAGTCTCACTGATTCCGCTCGTCACAGTAAGCATACTGACTTACACTCAAGCACGCAATGCCTTAAAAAATGAAGTGATTAATAAACTGATTGCTGTGCGTGATATTAAAGCGCACCGCATCGAAAACTATTTTAAGACTCGCCTTAATGATGTCAAAATGCTTTCTCAAAACCCGTTAACTTTGGCAGCTATACGGGCCTTTGATACGGCTATCCATACTGATATGAAACGCTTAGGGCAAGATGAAGTGGCTGTTATGAATAAACACTATCGCACCTTGTATCAAAGCAAACCTAAGCTCGTGAATGCGAATGATGGTAGCGCCTATAGTGCTGCCCATGCACAGTATCACGCTATGTTCAAAGCCTATCAAGAAATCTATGGGTATTATGATATCTTCTTGGTAGAACCCCATGCTGGGAATATTGTCTATAGCGTGGTGAAAGAAGATGATTTTGGCAGTTCTCTTTTGAATGGGCCTTATGCCGATACAAACCTGGGGCTTATGTTCAAAAAAGTGCTGCTTGCAAATCGTGATTTAACTCATTTTGAAGATTTTGCTGATTACCCACCCTCTAAAGAGCCCGCTTCGTTTGTCGCTTCCCCTATTTTTGATGAAGCGAAACTGATAGGTGTCTTGATCTTTCAAATACCTACCGAGCAAATCGATGACATTATGCAAGAACGTTCGGGCTTAGGACAGACGGGCGAAACGATCTTGATCAGTTCTGATGACTTTCTATTGCGTTCAAATTCGCGTTTTTTCCAAAAAACAACGCTTTTCAAACAGAAGGTTTACACTGAGGCCACTCGTGCGTCGGCTACCGGTGAAACGGGTGTCAAAATGATTATTGATTATCGCGGGGAGCCTACTATTATTGCTCATACTCCATTAGATATTCCCGATGTCAAGTGGTCGCTCAATGCTAAGGTTGATCAAACAGAAGCTTTTGCTGCGGCACAAACAATGCTGTTCTGGTTGTTTCTTTTCATCAGTATTGGTGTTGTGTTCGTAGTCGGAACCGCTTTATTTTTCAGTCATTCCATAGCCAAACCAATATTGAACCTGACTGATATTGCGCTCCGATTAGCCAACGGTGACCTGAATCTAAAAGTCAATGTGAAGAATCAAGACGAGATCGGTGTGATGGCGCAAGCTTTTCAAAAAATGGTCGTTAATCTACGATTGGTGATTCAAGATATTGTCCACGTTTCTCAAGGATTCGCTCAAGGTGATTTGCGTGTGATGCCAAAACAAACAGCGTATCAAGGCGAATTTGTTCAGATTAAAAATGCCCTAGAGACGACTTTATCCGATATCAGAAAAGTGATTCAAGATATTGTCCAAATGGCCCAGGAATTAGCGGAAGGCAGTTTGCATTTTACCCCTCAGGCTGAATATCAAGGCGACTTCATTCAAATTAGAAAGGCTTTAGAAAAGGCTTTTTCTGGTAGACAGCAGGTGATTGAAGACATTGTCCGCGTTTCGCAGGGATTAGCAGAAGGTAATTTGCACATCACGCCTTTGGCAGAATATCGGGGAGCCTTTGTCCAAATCCAAAATGCCCAAAAAAGGGCTTTATCTAACTTGTTGCGGGTTATTGAGGATATCGTTCAAGTTGCCGCTAAATTAGCAGAAGGCAGCTTGGATATCAGACCAGAAGCAGAATATCAAGGGGACTTTTTGAGAATTAAACAGGCCCTTGAAATGGCATCGACCAAGTTAGCCGATGCGATGCTCAAGAATAAGCAACAAGATTGGCTTAAAACGGGACAGACTCAATTGAATGAAAGAATGCGTGGAGAGCAGGAACCCATCCCCTTAATCCAAAATCTTCTCAATTACCTGGCAGATTACCTGAATATTCAAGTGGGCGTGTTTTTTTTAGTCGAAGGGGATCGCTTGAAATTGGTGAGTACTTATGCTTATAAACAGCGCAAGCGTAATGACAACGAATTTAAATTGGGTGAAGGCTTGGTTGGGCAAGCCGCCTTAGAGAAAAAAAGCTTACTTTTTAGCCAAGTGCCTGAAGAACATATCAATTTGTCTATCCATTCGGGTTTAGGGACATCCTTACCGCACGATATTTTTGTATTACCCCTGATTTATGAAAAGCAAGTTTTAGGCATCTTAGAATTAGCCGTCGCTCGTCATTTTACAAAGCTTGAAATAGAATTTATTGAGCAAATTGCCAACCATGTTGCTATCAGTTTTAAATCTGCCCAATCTCGTCTGCGTATGCAATCTCTTCTCGAAGACTCTCAGCAACTGACAGAAACCCTACAGGAGCAACAACAAGAACTCTGTGACAGTGAAGAACGTATGCGTAATCTGATTGACACCGTCATTGATGGCATTATTACGATTGATGAACAGGGGATTATCGAATCGGTCAACCCCGCAGCCGAGAACATGTTTGATTATATGTGGTCTGAACTGGTAGGACAGAATGTCAAGCTGCTGATGCCAGAACCGGAACGCAGTCAGCATGATCAGTACCTTCGTAACTATTTAACGACCAGTCAGGCCAAAATTATTGGCAATATACGTGAGGTGTTTGGCCAGCGCCAAGATGGAACGAAATTTCCGATTGAAATCTCTATCGCTGAAGTCAAAAGGGGTGAAGATCGCCTGTTTACCAGCATTATTCGAGATATTACCGCTAGGAAAGAAGCTGAAGAGGCCTTACAAACACAACAAGAAGAACTACGGGCAACGAATGAAGAACTACAAAGTCAGTCTGAGGAATTGCAAGCCCAACAGGAAGAACTGCGCCAAACGAATGAGGAACTTGAAGAGCGTAGTAAAGAGTTAGAGCGGCAACGAGATGAAATTCGTCAAAAGAATTTATTGCTAGAAAAAAACAAAATTGAGAGAGAAAATGCGCATGCGACACTTGAGAAAAAAGCGAAGGAATTAGAACTTGCCAATCAATATAAGTCAGAATTTTTGGCTAATATGTCCCATGAATTGCGAACACCTTTAAACAGTCTGCTGATACTGGCTCATTTGTTAACGGAGAACAAAGAGGATAATTTAACGGAAAAACAAGTAGAATATGTGCAGACAATTCATGCTGCGGGCTCGGATTTATTGAAACTGATCAACGAAGTACTGGATTTGTCCAAGGTAGAAGCGGGAAAAATTGAAATCTGTTTTGAAGAAGTTGTGCTGTCTGAATTAGTGGCTGATATGAGGCATAAATTTCAGCCCTTAGCGTTAAAAAAAGAAGTGGCTTTCAATATAACGCTTGCCGATGATTTATCACCTGTGTTACACACAGACGGGCACAGGCTTCAACAAATTATGAATAACTTGTTATCTAATGCCTTCAAGTTTACCGATAAAGGTGAAATCAAGTTCGATATCAGGCATTCTGATTATCAATTGAGCGGCACGACAGCAGATGATCAGAAAGTCGGTACGGTTGAGGCTCAAACGGTTTTAGCATTCAGTGTCACAGATACGGGTATTGGTATTCCCAAAGAAAAACAAGAACTTATCTTTGAGGCTTTCCAACAAGTCGATGGTACCACCAGTCGGCATTATGGTGGCACGGGGCTAGGTTTATCTATTTCCCGTCGGTTGGCAGGATTGCTTAAAGGAGAACTTCAGTTAGAGAGTGAATCGGGTCAAGGCAGTACTTTCACGCTTTATTTGCCAGACGTTCAAGAGTGTCAGGAGTCAATAAACAAGCGTCAGGCCTCAGGCCTTGAGAAGGATTCTGGCCTACAGGAGGGCTCTGACATCTTGAGTACGGACGATCAGACGTCTCAAACTTTGGCCTTTTCCCAAACGGATGAAGATCAAACTGTTCTACCCCCTACGGAAACGAGCCCAGCTTCGGCAATAGAAGAGATCATAGACGACAGAGCGACAATCCAAACTGAAGATCGCTCCCTTTTGATTATTGATGATGATCGCAAATTTTCTATCATCCTGATGGAACTGGCACAAGAAAAACAGTTCAAGTGCATTATTGCTGAAGATGGCAAAACCAGCTTACACCTGGCTGAACAATATAAACCCAATGCCATTATTTTGGATGTGGGATTACCGCAATTGGATGGTTGGAGTGTCATGGAAAGACTTAAAGATAATCCTGAAACGCGGCATATTCCCGTTCATTTTATCTCAGCCTCTGAGTTAAGTTTGGAGGCTAAAAAAATGGGCGCAATTGGCTACCTATTAAAACCGGTCAGTATGGATGATCTGGGCGAAGCCTTTAAAAAGATAGAACGATTTGTTGCTAACAAGCTCAAAAACGTGTTAATGGTTGTTGACAATGAACAACGGCGACGGAAAATTCAAGGCCTTGTTGGGGAAGAAGAAGTTAACTTGACCATTGCGACGAAGCAGGTTGATGCCAGTCAGTCTATGCACACAGCCTCCTTTGATTGTATTATCATAGATGTCGATGTTGAACAACGTACTGGCATTCAGTTCCTGAAACGGCTACAAAAAGAGAATTTATCTCAAATTCCCGTGATTCTCTATGCCGAACGCGATTTGACAGCAGAAGAGGAAAAAATATTACAAGCCAGTGAAGCGATTATCCCAATCAAAGCAGTGAAATCACCGGAACGTTTATTAGACGAAGCCACCTTATTTCTCCATCAAGTAGAAGCAAAATTACCCGTCGATAAACGGAAAATGCTGCGGATTGTACATGATAAAGAGGCCATCTTGAAATATAAAAAGGTACTCATTGTCGATGATGATATCCGCAATACTTTCGCCTTGATGACCACTTTAGAGAAAAAAGATATGGAAGTTGTGGTTGGAGAAACGGGTGAAGAAGCCCTAGCACAGTTAGACGAACATCCTGACACAGCGATTGTTTTAATGGATATTATGATGCCAAAACTGGATGGTTATGACACCATGCGAAAAATTAGAGAACAAAAACGCTTTCGTAAATTGCCGATTATTGCCTTAACCGCGAAAGCCATGAAGGGTGACAAAGCGAAATGTATTGAGGCGGGTGCCAATGATTATTTATCGAAGCCAGTGGATACTGATAAACTGCTTTCACTGATGCGGGTGTGGCTTTATCAATGAAGCGTTCTTATTGAGTATTTAATTTCGCGATTGAAATCGTTCTAAACGCTAAAGACGCTAAAGACAGAGGTAAAGAAATCGAAGCGTCTCTTGCGTCTCTTGCGTCTCTTGCGTTATAAATAACATTGACTACATTTAATATAAAAATCAAATTGATCGGGTACATAAACCACTGATAACATCACACTGATAATTGAGAATTAAAATGAACTTTTTTAACAATCTGAGAGTGGGTAGCAAGATTTTGCTTGGTTTTTTCATTATTCTCGTCTTGATGGCCGTAACAGGTGGGATAGCTCTCTTCCAGATCACTCGGATCAATGCCAGCGTGACTGAACTGGCTGATCATCTTGCCAAGGATCAGGATTTGTCTGATCAAATAGTGGCTAGGATTTTGCTGGCTCGCTTTTATGCCAATAAATATATTCGGAGGCAACACTCCGATGATTTGAAGCGTTTTAATGAAGAGTTTGCTCATTTTGAGGCTCTCTTAGCGGAGGCCGATAGAGAAATTCTCAAGGATGAGCGCGTTAAAATGCTTGCCAGTATCAAGACAGGGTTGCAAGACTATGGCAAATCTTTCGCTGAAGTGACTCGACTCATGGCAAAACGGCGTAAAATTTTATTGGAGGTACTTGATATACAAGGGCCATTGGCCGAAAAAAAATTGGCGCAACTGCGTGAAAGTGCTTTCCAAGCCAAGGATACTATTGCTTCATTTTATGCGGCTGATGCTCAGCGTGCTTTGCTGTTAATGCGTCTTGATGCCTTTAAATATCTTCAACAAGGCAATACGAAGTGGGTTAAAAAGTTTGAAGAACGCTATCAAGAAACACAAGTGGCCTTTAAAAAACTTGACGAGGAACCTCAAGAAGCAACACGTCATCAATTAGCTCAAGAAGCTCAAGCTGCCATCAATCTGTACTATCAAGGCTTCAGCGGACTCCAAACCGATTACGCACAACAAAACCAAATTATTGAGACCCAATTAAACATCATTGGCCCGCAAATACGAAAAACGGCTTCAAACATGTCGGACAGCGTGACGGCTGACTTTGATGAAACCAATCAGGCCATTCATGCCCTCGTTTCCTATACTTGGATAGAACTGCTGATCATGATGGGACTTGCTATCCTCGTTGGTTTAAGCTTAGCTTTTGCCATCTCACGCAGTATTACACTACCCTTGACGAGATTGACTTAGATGGGTAACAAAATGCTTGCTGGAGACATGAAGCAAATAGCTGACATTCAAACTCATTACGATATAAGTCAAATCACGATTCGTCAGGATGAAATGGGAGAGATCGGGCGGCCTTATGATGCTTTAGCGCGTTATTTTAGAACGGTGATTGAAGATATTGTCCAAATTTCTCAGGGTATCGCAAAGGGCAATCTGCGTGTTACGCCACAGGCAGAATATAAAGGCGATTTTGTTCAAATCAAACAGGCCTTAGAAACCGCCTTGTCGAATTTGCGGTTAGTGACTGAGGATATTGTTCAAGTATCGCAGGGATTAGCAGCGGGCAATCTGCGTGTTAAGCCCACAGCAGAATATGGTGGCGATTTTCTCAAAATAAAACAAGCTTTGGAAACGACGACGTCCGATTTATCGCAAGTGATTGAAGACATTGTACAAGTTTCTAAAGGATTAGCAGAGGCGGGTCAAAATGTGACGGCGAAGGCAGAATATCGAGGCGATTTTATTCAAATTAAAAATGCCTTAG
>JAYQWI020000307.1:0-1597 GCA_035871815.2 Candidatus Parabeggiatoa communis | reverse complement strand
AAAAGTGGTGGAAACCATGTTGGCGGTTGTGAAGTTATTAGGTGTCGAGTTTCCAGAACAACCCAATGATTCGGATATCGATCAGGCTTTGGAGGAAACGTTATCGTTGTTGGGCGATAAACCCATTGAGGATTTAATTGAACTGCCGGAAATGACTGATCCTGAGAAACTGGCAGTCATGCGTATTCTCTCAAGTGCCTGGAATACTGTGGCTCTCACAGTTCCGGAACTTGTGCCACTGGTCACATTTGAAATGATTAATTTATCAATAAAACAGGGTAATGCGGCTGTCTCTGCATACGGATATGCCACCTGCGGTGCCATTTTAGGCGGCGTAATGGGAGACATTGAAACGGGTTTTAGATTTGGCCAACTGGCCTTGAAGGTTTTAGAACGCTTTAACACCCTCAATCTCAAATCCAAGGTAATTAATGTGGTAAATTTAGCTGTTATACCTTGGAAAAAGCCAGTAAAGGACATTTTAAAACCGTTACTAGAAGCTTATCAAAGTGGCTTAGAAACAGGCGATTTAGAAATTGCCGCCCAATCTGCTTCTGATTATTTATTACATTCTTATTTTGTTGGCAAAGAACTGACTGTGCTGCAAAAAGAAATTGTGATTTATAGTGAAGCCACCAAACAGCTTAAACAAGAAAACGTAACACTTTACTGTAAGATTCTTCATCAAGTGGTTTTGAACTTGACCAATCTTGGTGAAAATCCCTGCGAGTTTATCGGTGAAGCCTACAACGAAATAACGATGTTATCACCTATTAAGCAAGCGAATGATAAATTTGGTTTGTTTATATTTTATTCTAATAAACTGATTTGTTGTTATCTGTTCCATGAATACTTAGATGCCCTTGAAAATGCAACAAAAGCTGAACCTGAAAATGTGCTAGGGACATTCCACATACCTATATTCTATTTCTATGAGTCTTTGGCACAACTGGCGATATTTCCTTCGGCCAGTGAGGCAGAAAAACATACCGTTATCGACAAAGTGACGGCCTCTCAAAAACAAATGCAGCATTGGGCCCATCATGCCCCGATGAATTTTCAACATAAGTATGATCTCGTGGAAGCTGAAAAAGCGCGGGTGTTGGGCCCAAATTGGGAAGCGGCTGAACTGTATGAGCAGGCCATTATTGGCGCAAGGCACCAGGGTTATATTCAAGAAGAGGCTTTAGCTTATGAATTAGCGGCTAAGTTTTATCTGGAACGTGGCCTAGAAAAGATTGCCCAAACCTATATCAAAGAAGCGCACTATGCTTATCAAAAATGGGGGGCCGTGGCTAAGGTTAAGCATTTAGAGGCACTTTATCCGCAATGGCGTATTAAAACGGCAGCCGCGACAGGCATTAACTACACCCGAATGACGATGACCAGTACGATCAAGAGCCATGCTACCACCGCCACCCTCAGTTCATTGACGAGACTGGCCTCCGAAAGCCCCTTGGATTTGAGTACGGTGATGAAAGCCTCACAAGCGATTTCGAGTGAAATCATGCTTCAAACCCTGATTAAAACCTTTATGCACATTGTGATAGAAAACGTCGGTGCCGAGCAAGGTTGTCTGATTTTAAAATCAGGTGAG
>JAYQWI020000306.1:0-12207 GCA_035871815.2 Candidatus Parabeggiatoa communis | reverse complement strand
ATAAACCGGTTGAAGCATTGCTTGATCCTGAAGATAAGCGTTGGAATGATTATCCGGTATTAAAAGATGCGCTCCAACCCATGCCAATCAAACGCGATCATGTTAAATTTAATCATCGCGGTGTCAGGTATGCCAAAAAACAAGGCAAATTTGATCGGACCAGTCTCACTATGGGACATCGTTTTAGTATAGAACTCTCTCTGTGGAGCGATTACAAAGATAATTCATGTTGGGATAAGCTCATCAAATTGTTGCAGCGTCCAGACTTTCGTTTAGGCGGTGGCACACGGCGCGGTTTAGGCAAACTGAAAATTGTGCGTTGCCATAAGGGTATGTTTAATTTACGAGATAGAATCCAATATATCAAGTTTACACAACTTACTCAATCGGTAGCGAATACCACCCATTTGCAAGCACCGTCAAATTTACGAGATAGAGATCAATATATCCAATTTACAGAACTCACTCAATCGGTAGCGAATACCACCCATTTGCAACCACTGGTATTGACAGAACAACCATTAGCGCAAATGATACTGAATTTAACGCCTTTAGATGGCTACCGCTTTGGTGGCGGTGTTGAAAAGCTGACTCAAAACAGTCAAGCTGATTTATTAGCGGTGACAGAACCGTGTGTTGAATGGAAAAAGAATCGAGGGAGCCTATCTCAAAAACGAATTGTGATTCCGGCCAGTGGTGTCAAAGGTGCCCTCAGTCACCGCGTCGCTTATCATTATAATGCATTAACCGGTATCTTTGCCGATGATAACGCCGTACAAGCAGAACCTTGGGTTTATCTAGGCGAAAATAACAGAGCTGTCAAAACCTTATTTGGCTATGTGGAAGAAAAGCAAAGCGATAAAAAAGAGGTAGCCGCCCAAATGGGCTGTTTGATCTTTGATGATGTTTATATTGATCGTAGTGAACGTCAACAAACCTTGCAACCCGTTGAATATACTCATAATGGCATAGATCGTTTTACTGGCGGAGTACGTGAAGGCGTACTCTTTGTTGAAGTCGTGACAGATACCCAACCCTTTAAACTCAACATCACAGTAGCCTTACCCGCTAAGCGGCAACCCACTCCTGAAATGTGGCAAGCTTTACACTTGGCTTTAACTGATTTAGTCGAGGGTGATCTGGCCTTAGGGGCCGGCGGTGGACGTGGGCATGGTTATTTTGAAGGTAGTTGGATAACGGGCAAAGAATGGCTTGAATCCAAAATTAACAAGGAAACCCTCGATGCAACCTAAAGAATTACTCCCGATTTTGTCTCAACTCAAAAATGTTGACGGGCTTGAAAAATTAGATAAATTGAGGCCCTGTCGTTTAAAATGGCCCCCAAAATCTGACACGACTTCTGATCCTGAGGAAGTACGCCAGAAAATAAAAGAATTTGCCCCCGAACAAGGTTGGTTATGTTTTCAAAGCAAAGTCGATTATTTTCGTGAACCCGCCAAAATGTTCTTTTCAGGCATTTTGTTATATGGCGAAGTGGTCAAAAAGGCGACTAACGAATCACTCCATATTCGTGAAGAGGGGCAAAATGGTTGGATACTGACTTATTTTGAAGAAATTGAAGGAGACAATCATTTGCTAGAAAACACGGTATTGTTGGGTGAAAAGGAACTGGCCCCAAAGAAATTATGGTATCGTGTCTATTGGCAACACGATAAAAAACAAGGTTATCGCCAATTAGCGGCGCGTTTTAATGGATTTACCGATACTTAGGAATATCAAAAAAATAAATTATCCCGCTGGGCTACTCTATGCCCACAAATAAAACAAACTGTCGGCTCACGCAGAGCCGCAGAGCCGCAGAGAATGAGAGAAATTAAACAAATCGGCTTGAATTGGCTTTTGGGATAATTATTTTTTTGGAACTTCCTTTAATTCAATAAATCGTTTAACAAGTGTTCAATTTTCTGTGCTTGAACAACTTGTCTCAAACGCTGACTGTAAACAATGGTTTGTAAATCTTTTAAAGCCTTATTAAAATCATCATTCACAACCAAATAATCAAATTCAGCATAGTGGCTCATTTCGTCAACAGCACCGCGCAGTCGTTTTGCAATCACATCGTCGCTATCTTTACCCCGCTGACGCAAACGTTGTTCTAAAACGGCGCGAGAAGGGGGCAAAATAAAAAGGCTAACCCTATCAGCTTTGAGTTTGCCAATTTGTTGTGCCCCTTGCCAATCTATTTCCAAAATCACATCAATACCCGCATCTAATTGTTCCTGCAGCCATTTTTGTGATGTGCCATAGTAATGATCATAGACTTGGGCATGTTCTAAAAACAAATTGCCCCTCAACATCAGCATAAATTCATCTTCACTCACAAAATGATAATTAACCCCATTTTTTTCACCTAAACGAGCTTGACGTGTCGTGTGCGACACAGACACTTTAATATGATCAGTACTGTCTACTAAAGCTTTAACCAAAGTGGTTTTACCCGCACCCGAGGGCGCTGAAATGATAAATAATGTTCCCTGACTCACAACGCCTCCTTATTCAATATTTTGCGTCTGTTCACGCATTTGATCGATAAGCACTTTTAATTCAACAGCGCGGCTGGTTGTACTGATATGATTAGATTTTGAACCTAAAGTATTCGCTTCGCGGTGTAATTCCTGCACGAGAAAATCTAAGCGTCGACCAACCGCTTCATTTTGCGTCATCGTCTGCCGGATTTCCACCAAATGGGTTTCCAAACGATCCAACTCCTCAGCAACATCCATTTTTTGTGCTAATATCACCATTTCTTGCTCTATCCGCTCGCTATTGAGTTCAAGCAATTCAGTCAAGCGAGATTGCAGTTTCTCCCGTTGCGTCTGCAAAATCATCGGTAAATCATGGCGAATTTGCTCAACAAGGATCACAATGGCATCGCAACGTTGCTCAATCAAAGTGCCTAATTGCGTTCCCTCACGCTCCCTGTGCGCCAGCAATTGAGCTAAGGCCGTCTCAAAATGTTGTTGCACCGTTTCCCCAATTTCCGCCATATCCAGTGGAGTCGTTTCCAAAACGCCTTGCCAACGTAAAATATCTATCGCATTAGGCGGCGTGGTACTACCCATTAGGGTATTGATTTTACTGATGGCTTCCCACAACTGTTGTACTAAATCTTGATTGATATGCCATTGGCTATTATCATTTCTATTGGTTTTAAAATACAAAGTACAATCCACCTTACCACGCTTGAGGCGCAGTTGAAGAAGCTCACGTATTGTCACTTCCAATTGGCGAAATTCTTCTGGTAAACGAATAGAAATATCTAAATAACGATGGTTGACAGATCGTAATTCCCAACAAAGCTGTCCCCAAGTTTCTTGTGCCTCAATCCTAGCAAAGGCTGTCATACTGCGAATCATTGTTTTTTCCTAAAGTTTCGACGCGATGCCTCGCGTCTGTGTTTTTGTAGAGACGCGATGCCTCGCGTCTGTGTTTCGACACGATGCCTCGCGTCTCGAAGCCTGGCGTTTCTGTTTTTGTAGAGACGCGATGCCTCGCGTCTCGAAGCCTCGTGTCTGTGTATTTGTAGAGACGCGATGCCTCGCGTCTCGAAGCCTCGTGTCTGTGTTTTTGTAGAGACGCGATGCCTCGCGTCTCAATGCATCGCGTCTCAATGCCTCACGTCTCAATGCCTCACGTCTCGAAGCCTCGCGTTTCTGGCAATAAGAGACGCGAAGCATCGCGTCTCTACGAATGTAAACAATATCAAACTAAAGCGATGCCTCGCGTCTCGAAGCCTGGCGTTTCTGGCAATAAGAGACGCGAAGCATCGCGTCTCTACGAATGCAAACAATATCAAACTAAAGTTTGAACTCCAAATCAGATAATTGATAATTGAACATTGAAATATATGAATAGTCATAATTGTTTATTAATTGTTGATGATGAGCCCTTCGTTCGCGATACGCTTGAAATGCTACTCGCGCCTGAAGGTTATCAAATTGTTTTCGCCCAAAATGGACAGGAAGCATTACAAAAATCAGAAGAGTTAATGCCTGATCTCATCTTATTAGATGTCATGATGCCCTTGATGGATGGATTTGAAACGTGTGAACGTTTGCGCGCTAATCCCAAATTGGCAGAAGTCCCAATTATAATGCTCACTGCACTGGATGATCGCGAATCGCGTTTACACGGCATAGAAGCCGGTGCAGATGATTTTCTCACCAAACCCGTTGATAGGGTAGAATTGCGAGCCCGTATTCGTGCGATTCTCCGCCTTAATCGTTACCGTCGTTTATTAACAGAACGTTCACGTTTTGAATGGGCCATTGAGCAACTTGAAGATGGATTTTTATTGCTCAGTGATGGGAATGTGATACGTTACATTAATTCTGCTGCTCGTTCTTATTTAAACCTTTCCAAAGACAATGAGATGGCAGAAGGATTTTTGCAGCAAGTAGACAAACACTATCAACGTGAACCGGCCATAGCTTGGGAAAACTGGCCCACAGCCAATATCACTTCGTTACCACGTTACTTAGTACGTCCTGAAACCAACCAAGATCAGCCCTTGTGGTTGCAGGTGAATGTTCTAGAATTTACCTCCGATCAAGTGAAGGAACAATTAGTTCATTTGCGCGATGTGACTGAAAAAATGCTATTGCAACGGCAAATGTGGAGTTTTCATGTCATGGTTTCGCACAAATTACGCACTCCCCTTAATGCCCTGACAGTCTTACCGGTGTTGACTCAGAAAGACATGGTATTGTCAAGTGAAGACGCACAATCTTTGCTGAAAACCGTGCAAACAGCCACAGATCGCTTGCAAAAACAACTGATAGAGGTGTTGCAATATGTCGATACCAGTTCCTTACTCAAGCTCAATACCAGCTACAGTTTAGCGGCATTTCCAAGCTTGTTAACCACCGTTCAAAATGAGCTAGAGATAAAAACGGTAACGTTGTTAATAGATGACGCTCTTCAGGATAAAACGTTAGTCTTTTCTCAAGAAGGTTTGGAATTAGTGCTACGCGAATTATTAAGCAATGCCAAAAAATTTCATCCCGCTCATTCTCCACAGATCGAAATCTCAATTAAACCGGTTGATGCCCAAAAGATAAGCTTATCGGTCAGTGATAATGGTCAACATTTACCCACAGAAGCACTGGCCAAAGTGTGGGCACCTTATTTTCAAAATGAAAAATTTGTATCAGGTGAGATGCAAGGCATGGGATTAGGATTAACCATGGTGGCTAGACTGATATGGGGTAGTGGAGGCACTTGTCACGTCTACAATCGTGATCAAGCCGGCATTCGAGTCGAACTGATTTTGCCACTGGCTTAAGTGGAGTCCAAAACTTTAGCCTTCAAACGGGTAATGATGCAATGTGGGTGAGATGATAGAACGCTGATAACGGCATATTGTCATGACACCAGGCAAAAGACAACGGCTGAAAGCTGTTGGCTGTTGGCTCTAGCAACCCTAAAAATGGGCTTGCGCGTGGGATTGCCCCTTTGGGCTTCTTTTCGGGGCAATCCCTTGTGGTTGCCCTGGTTTTCCAATGGTATTGAAACTTTCGCTCGAATGCACTAAAAAAACGGGCCTTGATACGAGAATATTTTCCAGAATACCAATACCATCAAATCATTGACTGTGTCGCATCGTTGAAAATTGATGCCAGTCGTTATGCCACTAGGTTTGTTGGTTTTGGCAATTGACGATGAAGTCTATGATTGCAAAATGAGCTTAATTTTACTTCGCGAGCATTTTAGTCAACAAGAGAGTAGGCGAAGAATATGAGCAAGCGTTTAGGCCTTTAAAATGTTAATAACGAATAATGGATAACGGAAAATTAAATTAGAATTACAGATTATAGTCACTAAAATGTGTATACGTGCAGCACGTACTAATAACAGATAACGGAAAATTAGATTAGAGTGACTAAAATGTGTATAATGCAACACGTCTTTTGATTACCAAAGTGTTCAAAGTGTTTTTGCGGTGATGTTGATTTATGATTTATCATTTAATCGGAGGAAACAGTAATGACAAGCACAAAGCAATTGATCATGACACTATTCATGATCGTCTTTTCCACCCCGCTATGGGCCGCGGGTGTTGCGGAGGATTTTAACACCGGCCCTGGGGGTTTTTTGGAAGATGATGCCTTTTCCGTGTCGAATGGACGCTACCTATTTCGTGGCAATCGCACTGACGGAACGCTGACCGCACCGTGGATGGGTGGTGCTAATCCCGGCGGTTGGAATCCCTCTCCCAACAATTCCAATTATTTCAAAGACTTTAATGTCTCCACGGAGGTGATTTGGGAAGGGGGTGAAAAAGCGGTGGGCTATGGTTTGGCGGTCTGTCTAAAAAAAAATCAGTTTGATAGGGCTGATTTTGTTGGATTTTATATCCACCAAGGCGCTTATATCATCATGAGTGAGATAGCGGGTCAATTTAAGAAACAGATTGAGTGGACACCCACTTCTCTGATATTACCTGGCCAGGCTAATGAATTGTCTCTCTTCAAAATAGGCAATTATTTCTCGTTCTCTATCAACGATACGGAAGTTCAAGAATTAACGATAGACGGCTGTGCAGGCGGAGCCATTGGCCTGGATGCCTCAAAGTCAGTCGATGTTGCCTTTGATAATTTTATCGTTCTTCCCTTTACGATAGAGAATTTTAATAGCGATGCGGGCGGATTTTCTGGTGCAGAGTTTTTTTCTGTGTCTAATGAACAATTGCTTTTTCAAGGAGATGGAACGGAAGGCACCGGTTCTGTGGCTTGGGGTGGCGGTGCGAATCCCGGTGGCTGGAGCCCCAATCCCAGTCATTCTAACTATTTTGAAAACTTAGGCGTATCAGTTGATGCCCTTTGGCTAGGCGGTGATGGTGACGGGGGGTATGGCATTTCAGTTTGCAACCAGAAAAATAGCATGGGCACTGCGGACTATGTTCTATTCCTAATAGATGGGCAAGACGACACGGGGTACTATATCAGTACTGTTTTTAACGGGCAACATGAGAAACGGGTAGAGTGGACAGCCTCCTCTCTCATTAAGCCGGGCGAATCCAACCGTTTATCTATTATGAAGATGGACAATCGCTTTGTTTTTTCTATCAACGGCACAGAAGTCCAAGAGTTAACGTTAGAAAACTGTGGCGGCAGTGTGAATCTAGAAGCCTCAAAAGCCGTTGACGTCTCATTTGATGATTTTCGCATCATCGACATGCCTTCAAGCAGCGGCAGCTCAACAGGTAGCGGTAGCTCACCCTCACCATCGACACCATCGACAGCTAATCAAGCGCCCTCAGCATACTTTACGGTTACGCCGCCATCAGGCAATGCGCCCTTAACGGTCAGCTTGGATGCCAGTACGTCAAGGGATCCCGATGGCCAGATTACCCGTTACAGTTGGACAGCTTCTGACAGTCAAACGGCCTCTGGTCAAACCGCTACGATGACTTTTGGAGAAGCGGGTAATTATACCATTAGGCTCATCGTAACTGATAATCAAGGGGCTACTGGTGAAAGTGTTCAACAAGTGAGCGTGACAAAGGCAGCAACAACGCAACCGCCACCAGCACAGGGCGATTTGTACATCGCTTTTCAAAACCTGAAAGACTTTTATAAAGTGGGAGAGGTGATTAGGGTCGATTTGGTACAAAAGGTCAACACAACTCGCCATGATCGAGTTGATCTCTGGGTTGCGATTCAACTGCCTAATGGTTCATTGCTCTATAGAACAGAACTCGGTATTGCACCGTTTAGTGCTCAGCCTCAACCTTTTAAAAAGTCTTTGGATAATCTTGATACAACAGACAGGTTAGTACCAGACTTTGAAGTGCCACCTGGTATGGGGGGAGATTATATCTTCTATGCCGCTTTCGTAAAAGAAGGTATCAATCCAGTCAAGAATGGTTTGGCTATTAAGTCCATTATCGACCACAAAACGACACTGGCGAATTAGCGCGCCAATAGCACATCTTTTTCACCGCAAAGTGCATCAATGCCATTATCGTAAGGGCAATGACAATCCCTAGTTGTTGCCCTTAAATCAATTTTTGTAGGGGCAATCCCTTGTGGTTGCCCTTATAGATAACAAATTGAATAATCAATATTTTTTCAAATATGAACTTGAAATTACCTTTCATCTGCCTACTCATTTTCTGGGTATCAACAATGAGTCTCGCACAAACAACGCCACCCACTCCTAGCAGAATGCTCCGAATCGTCGGTGGCGAAATCGCGCGTTCGGGTGATTGGCCTTGGATGGCTGCCCTCGTCAAACGAGGCAGTTCGATCTTAGAAGGCCAATTTTGTGGTGCCAGCCTGATTCATCCAAAATGGGTACTCACAGCCGCGCATTGTGTTGATGATGCCGTTTACAGTCCTGACATAGATGTGGTTATCGGTGTACATAATCTCAGAATCGATGAAGCAGAGCGGGTACCTGTCAAACGTATTATTATACATCCCGATTATCGCCTCCTTGATTTTGATATTGCCCTATTAGAATTAGAAACCGCGGTAGCCCAAACGCCCGTTAATTTGATCAAGCCGGGCAGCACACTGGATACTGAAGGCAACCTGGCAACCGTGCTAGGTTGGGGCAATACCTCTGATATCACAATCAGACCCGCTTTTTTTGACGAATTACGTCAAGTCACGTTACCCATTGTCTCCAACGCAACCTGTGACGAGGCCAATAGCTTTTTCAGAACAACCCCTAATATGTTATGTGCTGGTTTAGCCGAAGGCGGTAAAGATGCTTGTCAAGGAGACAGTGGTGGCCCATTATTGGTCAACGATGAACAACACGGTTGGACACAAGTTGGCATTGTCAGTTATGGCGACAGTTGTGCCCAACCGGATACTTATGGCGTGTATACACGGATATCGGCCTTTAACGATTTTATTGCCGAACATTTGTGTGAATTATCAAGCCCCGTGATGGCCTTAACCCTTAACAATAAGCATATCAATATATCGTGGTCCCAAGTTCAGGAGGCCACAGGGTATGAAATTTATTACGCTCCCTATCCTTTTGGCCTACCTATAAAGAGTTTAAATGTGGCTAACCAAACCACTTTTTCAACTGATTTACAACAAACTAGGGCCAATTTTTATGTTGCTGTAAAAGCTTATAATAACGCTTGCAAAAGTGATTTTTCCAACAGTGATTTTTTTGTCATGCCTTGAGTTCTAAAAAAAAATAAGTAGGTACACATTTCTACCGGTTTGTTTAATTTCTCTCATTCTCTGCGGCTCTGCGGCTCTGCGTGAGCCGACAGTTTGTGACATAAGATTTGTGTGCATAAAGTAGCCCTGCGGGATAATTTATTTTTTTGATATTCCTTAAGCCACTTTGAAAAAGGGGGGTTGGCTGGAATTCCCGGATTTAAAAAAATGCTTGGAGGGCGTAAAAGATGATGAAAACGATAATCACCATCAGATTGTTTGTCATGTTGATGACATTGAATACTTGGGCTCAAGCGGAAAACTACCTTGAAGGCATAAGTGTCTTAGGAAAAGAAAAAATCGCTTATTTCTCCATTGATGGAAACAACCTTTCTGTCCATGAAGGCGAAAAAATGGTTATAAGTGAAAATGAAGCACAAGGCATTTGGCAGGTAGTACGCATAAAACAAGGCAGTGTCCTATTAAAAACGAAAGCGGGGATAACGAAAGAATTTCACCTTGATAGTCGAGTGCATCAAGATACCGAAAAAACGACAGATGAGTCACAACAGGCAGAGGCGGAAGTAGAGACGCACGGCAGTGATGAGACGCACGGCAGTGCGTCTCTACAGCCAAAATCTCGCACTGTGCGTACTCCCTTTGGTCATTTCACCATCCGAGAAGAAATGCCCTTTTCCCACTCACTGCCATTATCTGACAAACCAACTCTGGCAGAGGATGAAGTGCCTCTTGATCATCACATCGTGCGAACACCTTTTGGAGACTTTATAGTCAAAGATAGAGAGTAGTTGCCTTAATAAAACACCTGTAGAGACGCGATGCCTCGCGTCTCCATTCCTCGCGTCTCTACGTCTGCAACTCCTGATTCATCATAATTAACTGAGGCGCTTCTCATCGGGCAAAGTAATGTTCAGTTCTAAAACCTCATATTCTCCCTCTTTTTCTACATGCACTTTGATGTGTTCATCTTCAATCGCAACGTATTTTCTGACTACTTCTAGCAATTCTCGTTGCAACAAGGGCAAATAGTCAACTGTATTGGGATCACGTAGGCGGCGTTCATGGGCAACGATAATTTGTAAGCGCTCCTTAGCAACCGTAGCCGTTTTTTGCGGTTGTAAAATGCGAAAGTAATCAAAAATTCTCATGTTAATTTCCGAATAAACGGGTCAAAAAACCTTTCTTCTCGCGAGAGGGTGGTTCCTCACCCAGAAAACGTGCGACGACATCAAGATAAGCTTGTCCTGCATCACTGTTTTTTTCAAGCACAACGGGAATACCAGAATTAGAAGCTTGCAACACAGAAGGTGATTCAGGAATAATCCCGACAAGCGGAATCGCTAGAATCTCTTGTACATCCTCAACACTCAACATATCACCAGTGTTAACCCGTTTCGGTGAATAACGTGTTACTAATAAATGTTCTTTCACAGGTGGCAGATTTTGCACCGCACGCCGGGTTTTACTGGATAACATGCCAATAATACGGTCAGAATCGCGCACCGAAGACACTTCTGGATTCGTCACCACTACGGCCTCATCGGCAAAATACATTGCCATAATAGCACCATGCTCAATGCCAGCCGGCGAATCACAAATAATAAATTCAAAGCGTTTTTTTAACGCTTCCAACACCCTTGCGACACCTTTCATGGTGAGCGCATCTTTATCGCGAGTTTGTGAAGCGGGTAGAATAAACAAACTTTCAACACGTTTATCCTTGATGAGTGCTTGATTTAAAGTGCCCTCGCCATTTATGACATTGACAAAATCATAAACAACACGGCGTTCACAACCCATTACTAAATCAAGATTCCGCAACCCAACATCAAAATCAATTACGACGGTTTGATGTCCGCGTAAGGCTAGGCCGGCTGAAAAAGCAGCACTTGTCGTTGTCTTACCAACACCACCTTTACCGGACGTAACTACAATAATCTTGGCCAATCTTTTTTCCGCCCTTCAATATGATTTAATGAAAAATGAAAAATGGATTTTAAGTCGTCCCTACAAACCAGTAGAGCTACTATTGTGATGGACAAATGGGCTGATTTGAAGTCAAAAAAAATATCAAAGCAGCCACTTGCCCACCCTACAAATCAAAGCGGTTCAATTTTTAACGCATTTTCTGCCAAATAAATTTGTGCGGATTTATTCCGTAAAGCATCTGGTAAATCTTCATTGACTTGATATTGCCCTGCTATGGAAAGGAGTTCAGCATCAAGGTGTTGACAGAAAATTCGGGCATCAGTGTCCCCATTGACACCTGCCAATGCACGTCCACGTAACGTGCCATAGACATGAATATGCCGATGTGCCAAAATTTCAGCGCCATGACTCACAGTAGACAATACAATTAAATCACCTTGGAGTGCAACCACTTGTTGCCCTGAGCGAATGGGTTGCGTGATAATTTTTGTCATCGAAGGCGCTGAGACTTCAGCCGGTTCTGGCTCCGTAGAAGATTTTGGACGTAGCGGCTTCGTATCCGTTAAAATGCCTAAATTCACACTCAATGCCGTTTCATGTTGCAGTGGATTACCGCCACGCACCGCGACTGGAATTAAACCATAACGACGCATTAATCCAACTAATTCAGATAAATCCACACTCTTATCGTCATCATCAGCTTGTTCATCTTGCACAGCATGGAGATCAATGATTACTGGTGCATTTTGAAAAAAGCCGGGGGCTTTAGAAATTTTGTCAGCTAACTGTTCGGCAATTTTTTCATTATCATGGTCAAGCAAATGCAAAACCATGAGTGTCAAAAGATTACCTTTAAATTCAAGTGCAGGCGCACCATAAGTAGGAGAGAGGCTAGGCATGGGCACTACTAATCTAATGAAAAATGGAAAATGTGCCAAAGCGATTGCGAAGGATGCCAGCTAAAGCTTTGGACTCCAATTTATCTTACCACTTATCCGTTTTCAAATTCGAGGGCCTAAAACACACACAATTATACCGCGTTTTATAGAGACAGATATTAAAATCTTAGACTGTGACTCTGTGGTACTCTGTGGTACTCTGTGTAGTT
>JAYQWI020000305.1:0-5544 GCA_035871815.2 Candidatus Parabeggiatoa communis | reverse complement strand
GGTGGTATTCATTGTTAAATGGCTCCTTTTTGATTGATGGGTATTTTTGATTTTCGATTTTCTATTCTCAAAGTGAATAGCCCCTGGTTCCACCAAGCCCCTTTTTTTTGCCTGAAAAGGTGGAACCTGGGAAAAAAAACGACAATAAATTAAAATGTCCAGATCGTAATGCTTAAAATGCTGGCCAAAATGAGTGGCCAAAAGAGTAGTTTGGGTATTAATCCTTGGTGATAGTTGATAATAATCAGGTCTTTGTGGGTATGAAAAAGAAAGTAACTCATGGCAACGCCTAAAATGGCGAAATACATGACGATGTAATAATAGTCAACGTAACATAAGCTGGGGGTGCTGATGCTTTTCCTGACAGCCATTTGTGCAAAGAGGTTCCCAAAAAATAAGGCGATTAATGGGGCTATCACGTTAGCAAAGCGGTTGACTTTTCCTAAAAGTAATTGGAGTGCGAACAGTAAGCCAACGACGACTAAGACAGGTAGCATACTGGTGATAAAGGGCCTGAAATAGTCTCTTTGCATCAATACGGTGAAATACAGGTTAGACAGCGGCTGTTCTTTTCCCGCTTTGTCAGTCTGTTCTATTCTGTAGTTAAAAAAGCTACGGTTCAAGTGCCAGTCAGGTAAAACAAGTTCGGGTTGAATACCGGGTAGCAAACGGGGATTGATCTCTTTGTACTCTTCTAAATCTGGCAGCAATTGGACGTTTTGCTCAACGGCTTGGTGAGGTTGTATCTGTATATTTATTTCTCTTTTGTCAAAAGGGTAGTTTGAGTCATCAATGGTTTGAGGTAGGGTGGCCTCAAAATGCCAGTGATGCTCTGTCGGCTTTTCCTTGTTGTGAGAAATGTTATTTATTTTGAATGATGTGGCTTCTGGCAAGCTGAAACCATGAGTGATACCCTGATCACTCTCATCATCGTACTTTTGCCAAATCTGGCCGGTGAGAGACACTTGATCTTTTCCAGAAAAGGTTATGGATTCAATTGTCAGTTTGGTTGGAATGTAGATCGTTTGAGTTTGAGATAATGACTGTTTTTTAGCATGAGATGTGAGAAAGTGATGTAAGCTGGCTTTATTAAGCATGATAACACGATCTGCTTGATTACCCAATGCTGTATAGTAGACAAAAATTATCTCAATTAATAACAGTATAGCCGTTGTCACCGCTACCATCCAAAGACGATGAGTTTCCCCTCTATAAGCTCGAAACAGTATCGCGAAAAAAAAGACCATAAAAACCATGAGCCAGAGACTGATTTTGATCAATTTCGGTGTCAAAGGGGTTTGATCGAATAGTTCGTTTTGATAAATGACGGTACACATCAGCCACCCTGTTGCCGGAATAGGCTGGTAGATGAGCCAAGTCGATTGTTTTGTCAGTTTGTCAATATACTCTATCATGCCGCTATCACCATTGATAGCGCGCTGACCAAGTTGCTTCAATATTTGATCATCCCTCTTTTCAGCTATATTAAAGAGGGTTTGACGATTTTTAACATATTTTTCAATAGGATGGTTAATAAAAACACCTTCTTTTGAAAGGATAAATCTATAACCCGTTTGACCTAAGCTCAGGGTACTTATGCCAGTTGTGATATCATTCAAAACGTATTCTACGAATACGACACATTTAGGAATAGGATGCTGCGGGTTTGCAAAACGATAAAAACAGGGAACTGTGAAGGTTTCAAGGTGTTCCACTATTTCCGATGAATTTTGGCGATTGATGTAATCAGATGAAAGCCGTCGACTTTGTGGATCATTAACATAGGGAATGTACGCGACTCCAATTCCAAACAGCTTCGGCGCTTTTTCCATCGTTTTTTTGAGTCGCTCTTTTATCTTAGAACGCGGTAATTTCCCTGTACTGATATCTTCCGCAATGCCATGAGCAAGGGACAAAAACAGATTCAGTGCTTTGTCTACTTGCTGTACAGCGGCTTGCGTTTCATGCTTTACCCCGTTTTTAGCAGTTTGGTCCAGATGGTTTTTTTTCTGTTCATAATCATACAGCATAAATAAAACCAGTAATAGGCTGGTACTGCAAAGGAGCAAGAGTATTTTAAATGCCCGTTTTTGCCACATAGTAATAGTAAGTAGATCAAATAAATAGAGATTGAAAAACAATTAGAATAAAAATTTTGACAGGCACACCTTTTCAATGGTTCACATTTCGTGCTTCGAGGCAAAGCTTAGCGTTATATTTTGCGCCTTTGCGTGATGCCTTCTTTGAAAATCATTATCTTAAAAAAACCATTCCAAATAGAACGCTGATTGATTAAGCTGATCTGCACGGATTTTTTTAATCCTGATAATCTGCTCAATCAGCGTTCTATTGGCGCTGATTTTTCTGTCTACCTAAAAATGGAAATCACATTTCAGTTTAAAAACATTATTATTTATATGGATTACAGAATTTTGTAAAGTGATTGCATTAAATAAAATTAATGGTATCAAAAAATTTATCTTTATGTCTATTTTTAAAGTGGCTTGAAAATAAAATGACATTCACTTATCAATCAAAACGGGAAATCGCTAAAGCGATGAATACAAAACTGAATTATTTTAATCCTTTGTGTAAAGGGACAAAATTAACAGGGCCTAATAAATATTGCTCGTAGTGGGTACGGGTACGAATAATTTGAAGCAATATTTGTTTATCTTTTTGACCCACTGGAATGATTAAACACCCGCCTAGCGCCAATTGCTCTAACAAAGCCTCTGGCACGTTTAGGGGGGCGGCCGTGACGATAATACCTTGATAAGGGGCCTGTTCGGCCCAACCCCAATGGCCATCACTATGTTGTAATTGTACATTATTCAGGCCTAAAAAATTCAAGCGATCACGGGCTTTATCAGACAAAATTTTAATTCGCTCTACGCTATACACTTTGCCTACCAATTGGGCCAAAATAGCGGTTTGATAACCACAACCGGTGCCCACTTCTAATACATTATCTAATTTTCCTTGACTTAATAAGGCTTCGGTCATACGTGCCACAATATAAGGTTGTGAAATGGTTTGACCATATCCAATAGGCAAGGGGTGATTAGCATAGGCGTGACTGGACAAAGCTTCATCAATAAATAGATGCCTGGGCGTTGTACGCATGACTTCTAAAACGTTGGCGTTAATAATGCCTTGTGTACGCAATTGTTCAATTAAACGCTCACTAGGGGATTTTGAAGAGTGACGTAGATTTTGACGTGAAAATCCAAATTCCCCCAACTCCCCTTTTTCGTTAAACAAATCTAAAATAGCCATAATAATGTAATGGTTTAATGTCGAATAACCCTATCAAAAAAAATCCCCTCAATCTCCCAACCCCAATCTCATTAAGTTAAGGGCATAGACGTCGGGCAGCCCACATATATCATGAGTGCCTTTCCTGCGTTATCACCGAATTGATAATTGATTTAGCGTAGCGCACCGAAAGTTCCACGCAAAAACTTTTGCGCGTGAGCCGAAGGCCAGCGAAGCTAAATGTGGAATTGATAATTGAACATTGATATCCCATCATTGTGTTTTATTGAGTGATGATACAATGAAAATTGTCAATGCGAATTAAGAGTTGAAATCGCTATAATAATACAAATTATGAAGTCAAAAGTGAAAAACTGAACCATAAACAATAACTTATTAAATAAATTGATTTTTGAATTCGGTTTGATAACCTATTGATTATTGAGGAGTTCATTTAACCTCATTCATATTGGCCCTTGTGTTATCATGATAGGTATGAACGGTTGAACTTATAAATGACTGAATTTCTGCATATATAGATCATGGCTTTACTGAAAATATTACACTTTCCTGATCCGAGACTGCGTACTGAGGCTAAACCAGTCCAACAAGTGGATAAAGCGATACAATCACTGGTTGCTGATATGTTTGAAACGATGTATCAGGCACCGGGCGTTGGACTGGCTGCTACGCAAGTCAATATTCATAAACAGATTATTGTGATTGATGTCTCAGAGCAGAGAAATCAACCCTTGTGTCTCATTAACCCCAAAATCCTAACCTCTGAGGGTATACAATATACAGAAGAGGGGTGTTTATCTGTACCGGATATATTTGAAAAGATAGAACGTTCTGAACATATCACAGTGCAAGCACTTAATGAAAAGGGAGAAACTTTTACGCTAACAGCTGATGAGACTTTGTCGGTTTGTATTCAACATGAAATAGATCATCTCAAAGGTAAATTGTTTGTAGACTATTTATCATCCCTTAAGCGGGAACGCATTAGTAAAAAATTGCTTAAAAAACAACGTCAAGCGGCGTAATATCAATTATCACTGTTCAATGAACAATGAACACATTATTTTATAACGCTTTGATATTATTGATATTATGGTAGGCTAGTCGCCCCTTTTTTTAAATATCAATTATCAATTATCAATGAACACATCAATTCATAACAGTTTGATATTTTTGATATTCAGTGAGTCTAAGGCCAACCGATTATTCTTTCCAAATGATAGGATAGATTTTTAATACTGGCATGGTTTTGTCTTGATGATCAAGTTTTCCACTGCCGCCATGAGCTAAAGCTCATGGCTCAAAGCTCAACTACCCTAAAGGGTACTAACCCAAAGCTGGGGGGGTGAGTCTGCTTTAGCAGACTTGAGCTTTTAGCCTGGGGATTTATCCCCAGGCGATATTTTGGACTAACCCTCAAAAACATGATCATCAAGTTTGTCAAATCACAATCGTAAAACGGAAAAACGACACGCTGTCACTTATTAAACTATAAATAAATTCAATGAGCAAAAAACGTATTATTTTTGCTGGTACACCGCAGTTTGCGGTGCCAAGTTTGCTTGCCCTTTTGAACTCAAAACACACTGTTTGTGCTGTTTATACGCAACCGGATCGCAAAGCGGGGCGAGGGCGTAAATTACAAGCGAGTCCCGTCAAATTAGTCGCGTTAGAATCTGGCATTGATATCTATCAGCCGATGAGTTTGAAAGAGGCCGAAACGCAAGCACAATTACAAGGGTTACAGGCTGACTTGATGGTTGTCGTGGCTTATGGGTTATTGTTACCCAAAGTGGTTTTAAAAACCCCGCGCTTAGGCTGCATTAATGTACATGCCTCTTTATTACCACGCTGGCGTGGAGCGGCCCCGATTCAACGCGCTTTAATGGCAGGTGACACGGAAACGGGGATCACTTTGATGCAAATGGGTATCGGCCTAGATAAGGGCCCGATGTTGAAAACCGAACGTTGTGAAATCTTGTCAGATGATACAGGGCAAACTTTACATGATCGCCTAGCAAAATTAGGATCGCAAGTCTTAGCGAATACAATAGATGATATTGAAAATTTACCGGCAACACCACAAGATGACAGCCAAAAAACGTATGCAAAAAAATTGGAAAAGGCAGAGGCACAATTAGATTGGAATAATCCGGCAATTGTTTTGGAACGCAAAATACGCGCTTTTAATCCTTGGCCGGTTGCTCAAGCGGATTTATTCAATCAAACCCTACGCTTATGGGCCGCTCAAACTTTGCCCTCGCC
>JAYQWI020000304.1:0-2290 GCA_035871815.2 Candidatus Parabeggiatoa communis | reverse complement strand
GCTTTAGTCAATGATATTCTTGATTTTGCCAAGCTGAAACATAAAGAAATTGAATTACAGCTTAAACCAGTCGGATTGCGAGAAATCGTTGATGTGATATTGACTTTGAGCCAACCACTGGTAGCAAAGAAACCGGTAGAACTGAATAACGCCATTGCACTAGATTTGCCCGCAGCTAAAGCGGATGAAAACCGCTTGCAACAAATCCTCTATAATTTTGTGGGCAATGCGATTAAGTTCACAGATAAGGGTCATATCATCATTTCTGCCAAAGTGGTTAATACACACATAGAAATAACGATTTCTGATACGGGTATTGGTATTCCAGAAGACAAGCTGGATAGGATATTTGAGTCTTTTGAACAAGTTGAAGGGGGGGCTGCGAGAGAATACGGTGGTACCGGCTTAGGTTTAGCGGTGACAAAGCAACTGGTTCAATTGCATGGTGGAAATATTTGGCTTGAATCAACCCTGGGACTCGGTTCACAATTTACGTTCACGCTACCCATTTCTGAAGAACCCGTTTCTTCTCAGTCTTCTGTTGTTGCTTCTCAATTATCTCAAATTCAAGCACCCGCTTACTTGGACATTGAGACTCTCGTTCAGCAACCGCAGTTCAGCAAAACGGCTGGGGAACACTTCAAAATATTGATTGTCGATGATGAAGCGGTTAATCGACAAGTCGTTGTCAACTTTTTATCCTTACAGGATTATAATATTGTTCAAGCAGCCTCCGGTATGGAAGCGATTAGCCTTATAGAAGAGGGTTTGAGGCCCGATGCGATCTTATTAGACGTGATGATGCCCCGCATGACAGGTTATGAGGTCACCAAGAGATTGCGTGACAAATGGCAACTGACTGAAATGCCGATTTTATTGCTCACCGCTAGAAATCAAGTCGAAGATTTAGTCATTGGTTTGGAAGTCGGGGCTAACGATTATTTAACCAAACCGATTTCCAAAGATGAATTGTTAGCGCGTCTCAAAACACATTTGAACATCAAACGTCTCAGAGAAGAAAATATTCGTATGACTGCCGAATTAGACGTTTCGCGTCGATTACAACAAATGCTCCTGCCCAAAGACAAAGAACTTCAACACATTGAAGCATTAGACATCGCCGGTTTTATGGCACCGGCCGATGAAGTCGGCGGTGATTACTACGATGTGCTTTATCAAGACGGACAAGTTTTAATTGGGATTGGCGATGTCACCGGACATGGTTTGGAAAGCGGTGCGTTAGCGATTATGCTGCAATCAGGCGTGCGAACTTTACTGGCTGCCTACCATCAACTGGATGCCGTTAAATTTTTAACCGCCTTAAATAAAATGGTTTATCACAACGTGATTCGGATGAATGCTGAAAAAAGCTTAACCCTATCCCTGTTGTCTTACCAAGACGGGCACTTGGTATTAACCGGACAACATGAAGACATGATTGTGATTCGTAGCAATGGTGAAATAGAAGAAATTGATACAATGGATTTAGGTTTTCCAATTGGTTTAGAAGAAGAAATGCCTGATTGTATTGCTGAAACAAAACTGTCTTTGACATCTGGAGACGGGGTGGTGCTGTATACTGATGGGATTACTGAAGCTGAAAATCTTGACGGCCAATTTTATGGGCTAGAGCGGTTATGTTTCATTATTAAACAAAACGGGCAACAAAGCGCCAAAAAAATTCAAGACGCTGTGATTGACGATGTGCGGCGGTTTATTGGTGAGCAAAAGGTGTTTGATGACATTACTTTATTAGTCATTAAACAAAAATAAATATAACGTTGCTTGCAAACTCATTTTAAATGGTTCATTATTTATAACGACAAGGATTGCTTATTTAGTACTTTGAAACGTCGTTACGGAACGCATATCACGGGGATAAACTAATAAATCATCGATATTATTTTGTGCTTAGCACTAAAATTAGCGTAGCTTTACGTCGTTTCAAAGTACTCGGTTTTCAATGTTGTATAGATGTTCATAAAATAATTTTAGGCGATAACAAAGGTTCGCCCTTTTAATTATATGATATCTATGAAAATCTAGAATTATATCTTATCCTTTATTATATACAATCGTTATCGGTTTTAAATCCTTTATTAATATATAATCCTTGTAGTTACTTAGGATATAACTTAATGACAAATTCTTTTGTAAGCGGCATTGTAGGTACGCTGATCTTATTGACAACGCAACTGGCCTGTGCAGGTGATCAAACTCTCCAGATCAACGATCCCTGGATTCGAGAAGCGCCCCCCAATGCTAAAGCGTTAGCGGCCTACATGATCAT
>JAYQWI020000303.1:0-3212 GCA_035871815.2 Candidatus Parabeggiatoa communis | reverse complement strand
TCGCCGCCACCGGCGCTGAAAGCTTCCGTGGTAATCGCACTCTCATTGGATAAACTTATCGAATCGGCCGTAATCATAATCGTGCCCGCATCGCCCCCTTTTCTTTGTTTGATCCATTGTCCAGACTGATAAAAAAAGTGTTCTGGCTGGCCTTCGCCAGCATTGATGACTTTAACGAAATCGCCTGTTGTGGCAAATAGATTATCCCGCTCTGCTAGATTGGGAACGCTGTAAACAGTGTTGATCGGTATCCAGTTTTGCCCGGTATAAATGACATCGCTTGATTGCGCCTCTCCAGCATGAACTATTTTAGCGATGTCGCCCGTTTGGGCAAGATTCAGCCTGTCTATTTCTGCTAGGTTAGGCAGAGTATGGATATTGTTAAAGGGTATCCAAGCGTTGTTTTTATACAAGAAGCGTGAACGGGTGCCTGTATCGCTATGCCTGACTAAGGCTATCGCGCCTTCGAGCAGAGAGGTGTTTTCAGTCAGTGTTTGTAAGGCTGCACTGTCAGTCACCGTAAAGTGATTGAGTCTTACACCCCAGCCTAGAATCGCATTGTTGTCAGAAAAGGGTAAATGGGTGTAGATAAACGTGGCCGCTTTGCCATCACCTATATTCTTGATTTGAAGGATATCGCCTGAACTAAAATCAGGCAGGTTGCCATCCTGATAAAGCTGATTTTGTTGACTCAGCACTTCTTCGTTAAGCGTGTCAAAATGGAATCTGCTCTGATCGTTAATTTTGATCCATTGTGGCAAAACGGCTGCTTTATGGCTGGCTATGGCCCGGATAAAACGGGCGGATTCGCCATGCCCGGTATTGTTCACTTCAACCACATCTCCTTCAACAAAGTCATATTGTTCGCTCAATGCTTGTAATGCTGCCATGTCGGCAACGGTATGAACGGGCGTGATTCTGATGAAGTCATTTCGATGGTTTCCGCTCAGAATATAACGATCCGTGTTGCCGTTGCCGTTATCTGTGATGTCTACAATATCACCTTGTACCAATAAACTATTATCTCGTTCGGTAAAAGAGGCAAAATAATAGGTATTCTTGAACTGACTTTCTGAGGTAATGGCGGCCTCGTTATCCATTTGAAGTCGGTTTACGGCTATCTTGATATAACTCGCCTTGCCTCCCCCAGCACTGGAGGTGGAGATTCTGCCTTTGTCGGTGATAATCAGTTCATTAGCGTAAAGGGTAAGGGTACCGCTTTGCCCGGATTGTTCATGTTGGCCTTCTGAACTGGCATAAATACCACTTGTGGATTGGTTATAAAGCATTGGGGAAAAGCCTTCCAAATAGTCTAACTGACTGGAAGCGGGTTCTTTTAAGGGCAGATGTGCAGCATCGCCCGTAATCGTGATGGTGCCACGCACTTCAATCTCAATATTGCCCCCTTGAGCATTGTTGTTAGTACTGCTTTTAATCACCGCGCCGTCTTTGATAATTAAAGAACCGGCTTCTAGCCTAATCGAACCACCGTCACCGGCATTATCGATCACACCAATACTACGCGCATCAATACTGGAACCAAAGCCATCTTCATTTTCGCCGTAAGGATTGACTCCAGAAAGTTCAACGGCCCCTTGCACTTGAATCGTAATCTGGCCACCGTTACGGCTTTGGAAACCTTTGGGCGCAATTGAACTGGCTGAAATACCGCCGCCGTCTTTAACGAACAGTTGATTGGCTTTGATCGTAATCTGGCCCCCTTCACCACCGATGATACCGGTTATCTTGGGATTTGAACCAGAATCGATGGTACTTCTCCAACCGGTGGGATCGGCCCCCATGACAGTAACAGTACCGGTTGCATCAATCTGTACATTGCCGGCTTTACCAGCACTAAAGGACGTGACGAGCAGATAAGCCCCATCGGTGAGTACAACGTCTTGTGCTTCAACTAAAATGTCACCTGCGTCACCCGTTCCATCTCGATTGGCGGCATAAATTCGGCTACCTCTCTCACTTTGAGTACTATAACCTTCTAATTTTAAAGCGTTTTTAGCAGACAGCTTGATCGTGCCACCATGGCCTTCACCATGACTAGAAACACGCGCCGTCGCGCCTTTTTGAAACAAAATATTATTCGCTTCAATCAAGAGATCGCCACCATCGCCCTTGCCAAAGTTTCTGATATAGATTCGGGTTAAATCTTGACTACCGTCTCCAGAAAACAGCACTTCTTCAGTAGCGCGAAGTATGACATCCCCTCCCCGGCCTTTCCCGTAATTCTCTGTAGAAATAAAAGCGCCATCTTGAAACGCAATCGTGTTCGCTTCAAGCACAATATGACCGGCATTTCCGGTATCATCCGTCACAGCTTGCTCAATACCAGAACGGGCATAAATCGCGCTGGCTTGAATCTGATCGGATCTGTCGTTATTTTCACCCGCAACGGTGATCGAATCGCTTGCCCATACCATGATATCAGAGCCTTGGCCCGTGCTTTCAGTGCTACCATTCAGGGTTGCCCCGTGTGTCAACGAGACGTTATGAGCGCGTATATCAATAACACCGCCTTTTTTGTCTCCTAAGGTTTTGGCTTCAATTGCGCTGTCATCAGCCCAAAACTGTCCGCCGCGAATGAAAATACTGCCCCCGCCTTCACCACTGGTTTGCAATAACGATTTTTCAATAAGGTGTATATCCGCGAATTGGGTAAATGATGAAACATCAATAAAATTATCCTCTAAGCTGATCTCACCTGGGGAAGCGACGCTGGCTAAATTAATGCGTCCATTGGGTGCCGAAAGAATCGGTAAGCGGGTGATGCCAGTCGATTGTTTTCCCTCATCATCACCTGTCACGGTTTTAAAAAAGCTGCCCTTTTTGATTTCAAGATATCCGCCTATCAATGACAAGGTGTTGCCAGAAGCTACACTCAATCCCGTTGATAAATGCGCCCTATCTATTGAAGCGATTTCTCCACGCCCTTCAACTGAAATGGCCGCAACGTGATGATCAAGAAATCCAAACGCTTCGACTGGTGCAACGTTTAATAAACTATTATCGGGCCTGTTAGCATCAAATCTTCCCCCCTTACCTAAACGAAGATAATCAGCGGTGCTGGCATGAAAACTCCCTTGCACATCCAATCTCGCATCAGGCCCAAACATCAGGCCATAGGGATTGATAAAATACATATCAGCGCCCAAGATGGTTGAACGAATTAAGCCATCAATGTTTGAAGGATGCCCCCC
>JAYQWI020000302.1:0-2937 GCA_035871815.2 Candidatus Parabeggiatoa communis | reverse complement strand
AATCGATTGTTTGATAATGAGATTAATAGGCGAAAAAAATCGATGAAATTCGATTTACCCGCACCATTTGCACCGATTAAGACGTTAATTTTTTTGAGCTCCACCTCCATTTTTTGAATAGATTTAAAGCCGGACATTTTTATTTCTTTCAACATGTTTATTAAGCCTCTGACTACATACCAAGCACTAAGTACTGAACCCTAAATTTTCAGGTATTTTAATAGAAGCAACCAGAAGAGGGGGCAATCCCTGGCGGGGGCCCTTTGCGGTAAAATACCGGTTTATTTGTGCTTCACTACTTATCTTTAAAAAACCTCAAAACACCGCCGTTCCATCACCCACAAATCCTGAGCTTGTGTTTCAAACACATCTTCTCGCTCAGGTGACAAAATCCCATACAAACAATATTCACCAGTTGCCAAATCTGTCGGCAATGTTAAGTCCGCTAAAATAATATGGCTATTTTGGGCTTGAAGTCCAAGCCATTTTTTCGCATTGTTGACAGTGGCAAAGTCGTTAGTGTTTTTGAAGGCCATAAAGTTGCCATCAGGCATAACCACAGCAGCATATAAATCATACCCCCAGCTCAAGTTTTCAATTAAATATGCCTTGAAGTGTTCGCCGGCATGGTAGCGATCTTTTTCTAGGACAATTTGCACATTGGCTTGTTCAGGGGCTTCTATACCACCGGTTCCACTGATGATGACTGAGTTATCGCTACTGGCAATATTGCCGTTGTTGTCTTCGGCATAGAAAGTGATTTCGTAATCACCATTGTATACAACATCTTGCCACGTTGTTTCCCATATCTCTTTTGTGGGAGATAGACTGACACGAGGAAAACCTAAAATTGGAGTGCCATTGCTGTCCATGATAAGGTTGATTTTAGGGGGCCGGATAATAGCCCAAACTTGTTTGACTTTACCAGACGCAAGGCCGGCTTTGGCTTTGAGCTGGATTGGTTGACTTGCTTGCACAGTGCTAGAAGTTGTCAGTCCTTCAACCCCTAAAGTGAGATCGGCTGTGACAAAACTACCATTCAGGTAAAGTTTGCGGAGCCATTGACCATTGTTACCATCATTAAATTGAGGAATTTGAGTAATATCTTTGACTGTCTTGCTAGAAGAGCCTGTTAAAAGTTCTGTATTTCCGAGCAATTTTTCTTGTTGAGTGCTGGCATATTCAAAAGCTTCATAGAAACTTTTACCTTTGAGCAAACCGTCAGCAAAGAAACGACTGAAACCTTGCTTATACACTCGATCAAAGTAAGCTAATCCATTGCCAGTACTACTAATAATCGCTCGATTAGGGGCCGTTAATTGTTCTAACAGGACACCTGAGTAACAAGCTTCTAGCATTAATACCATTTCATTATTTGTACTGGCCTGATAATCATCTAACATTGTGTTTAAATCAAGTACATTCATTGTGGTATTTTTTGCGATTTGAAGCCGATCAGTAGAACCATGATCAATAAAAAAAAGGTAAAGAGGTTGATCTAATTTACCACGATTTGTGGCCCATTGTAGTGCAGCATTGATGTCGTCTATGACCATAGGTCGTGCCGGATTAGGTGCATCAATAATACCATCATTTTGTTTGTCATTATTAAAATCTGCCCACGATGCTGGAGATAGATAATAAATTTCCTCGTTGACAAATCCTCTTTGAATAAGTACATAATAAAGATAATTAGATATAGATTCAGTAGTATCCCAAAGGCTATTTGACTTATCATTACCACCACCGGCAATAATTATAGCAGCACGACGTTTAGCATAAAGGTCTTGACATTGTGAATTATCTACTGATAGCTGGTTACAAATAACACCTTTTTGTCCAAAGGTAAGATGAGATATTCCATAACTAGCTATCCACAGATCATTATCGCCACCATCTAAAAACGTGAAAATTCGATTATCTGGTAAACCTGAATTTTTCGTATTAAAAATGCTCCATTCTTTACCACTGCTTAAGTAGGCTAAACCGCCGCGTGTGCCTACCCATAAGCCACCGCTATCATTGGTAGATAGATCAAATACCCGATTGTCCGGTAATTTAGAATCAAATTTGTTAAACACTGTCCATTTATTATTACTTTGAAAGTGAGCTAAGCCTTCCCAAGTAGCTACCCAAACACCCTCATTATTATCAGATGCCAAACTAATGACAAAGTTGTTTGGTAAGTCTGAATTATCAGCAGTAAAATTTTCCCATTTATCCTCTTTTTCGGTTCTTATTAAATGAGCAAGTCCTCCACCATGCGTACCTATCCATAATCCATTATTACCATCACTCATAAATTCATTAATATTGTTGCTAACTAAGTCAGAGTTATCAGGAGTAAATATTGTCCATTTATTTTCGGCTGTTATATGTACTATACCGTTATTCATAGTTCCTATCCATAGTTCCTCGTTGTCATCTTCCATAAGAGTCAGAATCGTATCATTTTCCTGAAAATTATCATCTAACAATTCTTTATCTGGCTTAAAAACTGTCCATTCGTTATTTTTATTCAGATGTACTGGGTAAACACTATTACCGGTGCCTATCCATATACCACCATCGCCATCAACGGTAAGGGAAGAAACATAATTGTCAGGTAAATCAGAATTATCGGTATTAAAAATTGTCCATTCATTATTGTTACTCAGATGAGCTATGCCACCACCTCTTGTACCTATCCATACCCCGCCACTAGCATCCATAACAATAGTATTAATAACATTGTGTGGTAAATCTGAATTGTCTACACTGAAAATATTCCATTCATCACTTGCATGGACTATTCCCGCTGTAGTTCCTAGCCATAATCCTCCATTTTTATCGTCCACGATGGCAAGAATTTTGTTACTGGGCAAATTGGAGTTATCAGTATTAAGATGCCCCCAACCATTCCCATTGGTAACTAGTACTGAGAGTCCACTATTGGTT
>JAYQWI020000301.1:0-2930 GCA_035871815.2 Candidatus Parabeggiatoa communis | reverse complement strand
ATTTCAGATGGCGGAGAAGCGATTATGTCGCCAGGAGGCTTAGTGAACAACTGGTTTGATGCGATCTCCTTGGGTATTGCCCTGATGTTTGGCACCGCCGGTTTGCCTCACATTTTAATGCGCTTTTTCACCGTCGCAGATGCCAAAGAAGCGAGAAAATCAGTATTCTATGCCACCGGTTTTATTGGCTATTTTTATATCCTGACTTTCATCATCGGATTTGGGGCCATCGTATTAATCTCCAAAAATCCCGAATACTTGACGGCCGAAGGCGGATTACTCGGCGGCAACAACATGGCGGCCTTGCATTTATCCCACGCCGTTGGCGGAAACATCTTTTTAGGCTTTATCTCCGCAGTCGCATTTGCCACCATTTTAGCCGTCGTATCAGGATTGACTTTAGCCGGTGCCTCAGCCGTCTCGCATGATCTGTATGCTAACGTATTCAAGCGTGGACAAGTCAATGAAGCGCAGGAGATGAAAATCTCCAAAATCGCAACCGTTGTTTTAGGCATCATCGCCATCACCTTAGGCATAGTCTTTGAAAAACAAAACATAGCCTTTATGGTTGGCTTAGCCTTTGCCATAGCGGCCAGCGCCAATTTTCCAGTACTGTTCTTATCCATGTACTGGTCAAAACTAACAACAGCTGGCGCATTTATCGGAGGATTTCTCGGCCTGACAACAGCAATCGTGCTGGTTATCATTGGCCCCACCGTTTGGGTAGCCATATTGGGCAATGCCGAACCCATTTTCGGCTCCAAATACCCCGCCTTGATTTCAGTCACAGTTGCTTTTGTAGGTATCTGGTTCTTCTCAATTATTGACAACAGCCAACGCGCACAAAAAGATCGTGCCGCCTTTGAAGCACAAGATGTGCGTTGTCAAACCGGTATCGGTGCAGAAGGGGCAGTGATGCATTAATTAAATATAGGATATCGACAACATGTCGAGTGGGCAACGGTGTTGCCCACCAATAAGTATTGAATGGTGGGTAAACACTGTTTGCTCACCTTACCCAAAAACTCAAATCTCAATCAACGAATTAATAAGGCACCCGTATTTAAATCATGCTCAATCTCAGATTAACGGATTTAGATGAATTAGTTCTCACTGTCAGAGATAAAACATCACGCATTTATCTTTTTGAAGCGGTGAGTGCCTATCGTATAGGCGCTTATCGATCAGCTATCGTTTCAACTTGGATCGCTGCCTCTTATGATATTATTACTAAAATACACGAATTAGACATTCAGGGAGATAAAAAAGCTAAAACCTTCATGGCAGACATGGGAAACTGGATTAAAAACAAACAGATTACTAAATTGCAAGAATTGGAACAAAATCTCCTTAAAATAGCCCATGACGATTTTGAATTTTTATCTGATTATGAACGTGATGACTTATTGCGTCTTCAACAAGATCGGCATCTATGTGCTCATCCCGCTTTAGTCATGCTAGAAGAACAAGCTTTATTTCAACCAACCCCTGAATTAGTACGTGTTCATATTGTTCATAGCGTAAAACATCTTTTGCAACATCCGCCTACACAAGGAAAAAAAGCCCTTGATCGTATTATGGCAGATATCAAATTGTCTTCATTTCCTAATGATTGTGAAGACATTTATACTTTTCTGCACACGAAATATTTTAAAAGTGCAAAAGCATCACTGATTAGAAATTTCATTATCGTATTACTCAAACTCATTTTAAAAAATGAAGTGCCTGAATTTTCATCCAAAAGACAAGAACTTTTGTGTGCTTTAATGGCTGTCGCAAAAGGTTTTGATGAACTTTATCAACAAACGATGTCAGAGCAATTACCCAAAATGGCCGAAAGCTTAGAAGATCAGCAACTTTACTTGTCTATTTTTTCGTTATTAAAACAAGATAATAGGTGTTGGCATTGGTTAAATGAGGCAGAAAGAATTCGCTTTAATCAACTGAATATTTTAAAAGGAGAATCTTTATATGTCTGAGAGTACATTTTTTATGAACCGGATGTCAAAAGCGGAACGGTTTCAATTTATTAAAGAAAGTCAAATGTTTGGTGCCATGAACATACCAGACTTAAAATCGACACTATTAGGCGTTTTTGAAAAACTGGATGACAAACAACAAGTTTCTATTATAAAAGAATATCATTATCCCGAATTTGCGGATAAAACGATTGAACTTTATGCCAAATCGAAAAGTGGAGAGGAAGCAGACTGGTTAGGTGTGTCAATCATTGTGCCGATGGTAGAGCATTTTTCAGCTAAGCAAATACGAGAAATTTTGAACACCGTTAAAAAAAATATTTTTGTTCAGTGTACACAAGGCACGCCACAAATTTTGGCAACCGTTTTCGATAGCCTCAATCCTGATATCATTCAAAAAACGAAACCAGATTGGCTGGATGTCATAGATAAATTATCAAAGAAGCACTATCCGACTGACGAGTATTCTTATAGTGATTTGTGGGTAAAAGTGAGCCAGCGGCAACAAGCTTACCAGCCTATATAAAAACTATATCAATCAATTTTGAAGCTCCGATTGTCAAAGCAATTTTGCCACGGAAATACATGGAAATACACGGAATATTTCTGTGTTATTCGGTGTGTTTCCGTGGCTACTATAAACTCGACATTTTGTCTTGTCAATTCAAAAAAACGTGATCATCGAGTATAGCTTCCACCTTTTCAGGCAAAAGTTTTTGCGTGCGGGGGCTTTTGCCTGAAAGCCTATTCACATTCAACCTCTTCAGGGTTGAGAGATTTTTGAGATGCATTCCATATAAGGATAAATAACCATGAGTGATGTCAAAGTTTATGATCTTTTTCCCGAAGCCGTAGCACATGCCCATATCACAGAGGACAAATATCAGGAGATGTATGCCCGTTCTGTCTCCGATCCTGATGGGTTTTGGGCTGAACAAGCTAAAGAACTGG
>JAYQWI020000300.1:0-4866 GCA_035871815.2 Candidatus Parabeggiatoa communis | reverse complement strand
GGAAAAACCTGACAGGTTTTAAAAACCTGTCAGGTTTAGCATCTCTTCTATTCAAAACAAGCCGCACATTGATACATCACTTGACTGTCGCCATTAGGATAAATCAGTCGATAGTCAGTGATCTCATCCCCATTAATATCTTCTATTTCAATCAGTTGAACTTGAGTCAGCCCGGTGGGTGTGCCTGGTGTGACTAAGTAATCCAGTACGCCTTTGTACGCTTTTTTGCTTGCGCCTTTGCCAGTGTAGGCATAGACGCGGCCGTCATAATATAAGACGGTTTGGCTGTCGCTTTCTGCTGATAGCGCGTATAACGCGCTGGGTTCGGCTGCTGCTGCGTAGAGAAATTGTTGACGTAGGCTGGGTGTGGTGCTTTGAATCTCACTACTGTCACGGCTGCTTTCAAATCCGCTTGCGCTTTCTAATGGGCTACTGTCATTGGGTTTGAAGACTAGAAAGACTTGAATTTGGTTGCTTAACCAATTGGAATCTGTGCCGCCTAGCCCTAATGGGGTATCGCTGGCTATATCCTGTGAGGATAAGTCGGGGCGGGCGCTGTAATAGCGGCCGTCTGGTGTGGGTATCTTGAGGTTGCCATTGGTTGCCATGCTGATATCTGTGATGCCAAATTGGTTTAAGGCGGCGCGTAAGGCTTCTGGTTCTTGTACGACGGGTTGTGTGGTGATTTCTCGTCCGGTATGCGTGACAAAAGTGACTTGCCCTGTGTGTTCAACGCTGAGGCCTAGCGGTTTGAAGGGTTCTTTTAGGTTGGTTTTTTTTCCCCAGATTTGCCGGACTTGTATGGGCAATAACCGAAAGTGTAGGGTGTCGAAGTCTAGCATCAGGGAGCCGTTATCTGGATTTTGTTGTAAGGCTACTTTTAGGCTGGTGAAGTCGTGTAGGCCGTTGATGGCATCTAGGATGCCATTTCGGCTGCTGTTTAATAAAACATCTTCCGTTAATTGAATCGCGTCTTGATCCAATAAAGTGGTGAAGTGTCCTAAAAGTCTATTTAAATCAGCTTTGTAGGGTATGAGGCCATTGGCTTCAAATAGGACGTTTTCTTTTAAAACGACACCTTCATTGACGACTGAGCCTTGTCCGATTATCAAATGACTGAGGGTGCTGTCGGCCGCTATTTCGACATAACGGAGGATGGCTGGGGCGTTGGGATCGCCTATGAGGTTGCCGCGCACTATGCCGTTATTTAATCCGCCATTGAGGCGGGTGTTCGCTAAGAAGGTGACGTCTTGTACGATGCCTTCGTTTTCTATTTGACCGCCTATTTGTCCGCCGACTAGGGTGCCGAATGGGGTAATGCGGATATCTTCTAATGTATTGCCTTTATTTTCCCAGTAACAATCGATCACATCACCCGTTTTACATTCGCCTGGATCATTGTCTACCAGTGTTATGGTGGCTTCAATGGGTTCGCCAAAGTTGGCGTTGCCTGTGAGGTTGCTGAGTTTCAGTTGCACGATTTCATTGCCTTCTACTTCTCTATCATCAATGAGGGGGATGCTGAAGGTTCTGTCTCCGGTTTGACCAGTAACCCAGATCAGTAAGCCTTTGACGGCTTTATAATCTTGGCCTGCCGTGGCACACAGTTCTGTGGGCGGTTGACATTCAATCAAGGTTTCGTATTCGACACCGACTTGCCCTATTCTGCCGCCTTCACGGCTGACTGTGATCGTGAGGCTTTTGCTATCTTCATCGGCGATGTAGGTGCTGGATGATAATTGCAGTGTGGTGGCATCGTTGTCGGTAATCGTGACGATGGCTTCTGGGTTGCTGCCTAGTTTGGCTTCGCCTGTGGGATTGATGAGTTTTAATAGGAAGCTTTCATCGCCTTCTATTAATCCGTCGTCATATAGGCTGATTTTGAAGATTTTGTCGTCGCTTTCGCCATGTAGCCAGCGTAGTGTGTCTTGGGCGGCAATGTAATCTCTACCACTGGCTGTATCCTCTTCTGTGATATAGGTGACTTCAACCAGGCCATCAGTGCCGTTGGTGCGGGTGACGGTTATGGTGAGGCTGCCGCCTGTTTCGTCAACTTGATAGTTGTCGGCCGCAAATTGTAAGATGCCCGGTTCGCGGGGTTTGGGGGTTGTGGGTGTGCCTAGACTGTCTAAGATGGTTAAGATGGCTGTCGGTACGGCCCCTAAACTGGCGGTTTCACTGGGATTCGATAAACTGACTGTGAGGGTTTCTTGGCTTTCTTTTGTGCTGTCGGGTTGAATAGAAACGGTAATCGTTTTGTTGTCAACATCACTGTCGGCCCAGGTTAAAACGCCTTCGGCGGCGACATAATCTTGGTCAGCTTTGGCTGTCCGTTCTTGGGTTTTATAGTTGACGGCGACTTCGCCATGACTGCCATGCGTGCGGCTGACTGTCAGGGTTGCGCTGCCGCTGTCTTCTGCGACTTGATAGTTGGGCGCGGTAAACTGCAATATGCCGGGTGAAGAGAGGGTATCTGGGGTACCCATGCTATCTATGATTTTTAAGCTGGCCGTTCGATTGGCGCTTAAAAAGGCTTTGCCGGTGGGATTCGAGAGTGTGAGTATGAGGTTTTCATCACTTTCTTCTATGATATCTTGTTCAATCGGTATTCTGAAGGTTTTGGTTTCGCTGTCTCCGTTATACCAATTTAATTTGCCTTCTGTGGTGGTGTAATCCAATCCGGCTTGGGCGGTGTCGTCTTGTGTGGCATAAGTCACTGATACAGAACCATTTTTTCCGCCTATTCGTTCTATACTGATGGTGGCCATGCTGCTATTTTCCTCGACGGCATAATGGGCGGCAGAAAATTGTAATCCACCGGCTCCGCCTGTGGGGGTATCGACAATGGTGACGATGGCGGTGTTGTTGGCCCCTAATTGAACAGGGCCGGCCGTTTGGGTTAAGGTGACTGTCAAGATTTCGTTTGATTCTTTTTCAGCATCTAATAGGATGGGAATTTCAATGATTTTGGGGGCCATTTCATTATCGGCCCAGCTTAAGGTGCCTGTCATGGCGGTGTAATCGCTGCCGGCAATGGCTGAAGCATCGGCTGTGGTGTAATCGACCGATATCGCACCTTTTCGACTGGCAGCGCGTGTGACGCTTAACCAGACTTTCCCTTCAATTTCATTGACTTGGTATTTGGAGATGCTGAATTGGACGCTGCTGGGTAAGGCTTCAAACTGGGCTGTACAGATTTGCGCTTCTGTGATGTTGACGGTGACGGTTTCAAGTTCTCCTGAACAATTCCCTTCCCATCCGATGAAGCGTGAAAAAGCTTCGGGGGTGGCTGTCAAGGTGACGGATACGCCTTGTGGGTAGGCCGCGGTACAGTCAACGCCGCAATCAATGCCGCCTACATCACTGGTGACACGCCCTGGCCCGGTTTGGATGAGGGTGAGATAATGTTGTCCGGCGGGGGGTGAGGGGTAGAAGTTTGCCATGCAAATCTTGCCGGTATCCATGAGAATGGGTGTGATATTGCTGGTACTGTTGCAATCACCATCCCAGCTTGTGAAAACGAAGCCTTCATTTGGGGTGGCGGTGAGCGTTACCATGCTGTTTTCTGGATAAGGCACGGTACAGGCCGCGCCACAGTTGATGCCGGCCGGATCACTGGTAATGATGCCATCTTTGTGGGGCGTAATCGCTAGATTATGCTGTCCCGGTGGGGCTAATCGGTCAAAACTGGCTGTACAGGTTTTCGCGACATCAAGGGTGAGCGTGGTTGAGGGCTCGGTGCCCTTACAGTCTCCACTCCATCCGCTAAAGCTTGAATCAACATCGGTGGGGGTTGCGGTTAGGGTGATTTCGGTATTGGCGGCGTAATTTTCGGTACACGTTTCTCCGCAGTCTATGCCAACGCTTAATCCGGCAGGTGCTGTGACTGTGCCTGTTCCGGTGCCGATTTTCGTGACGCTTAATGGGGAAGGCGGTAAGGCTTCAAAGTTCGCGATGCAGTTTTGAGCGGCCGCCATCGCTACTGTGATTTTGGTGGGATCGTCGGTGGGCGTATTTTCACAGCCTGTCCAGGCGGTGAATTTGGCACCTGCGCTGGGTGTGGCTGTCAAGGTGACGGCTGTGCCGCCATAATAGCTGGTACTGCACAATTCGCCACATTGGATGCCTTCCGGTTCGCTGATCACGGTGCCATTACCGGCATTCTGGACGGTTAGCGTATAGACGGGTAATTTATCAAAGGTAGCGGTACACACTTGAGCCGTCGCGCCAATCGTGATGGCCAGCGGACTTTCATTGCCGGTGCAATGCCCACTCCAAGTGGTTAAAGTGGAACCGATTTCAGGTGTGGCTGTCAGCGTGACAATCGTACCTTGAGGATATCGTTCACAATTCGAGCCACAATTCAGGCCTTCAGGTTCGCGTGTGAGTACACCTTGCCCACTACCGATTTGATTTACAGTGAGTTCGTAGGTGGGTAGTTTTTCAAACTCGGCAGTGCAATTCTTCGTGGTATTTAAAGTAATCGTAATCGGATTGCTTGTACCGGTACAATCGACACTCCAAGACAGAAACTTTGAGTAGCTATCTGGAACAGCCGTCAGCGTGATTTCGGCTCCTTGGTAGTACTGAACACACTCGGCTCCACAACTCACGCCTTCAATATTACTGGTTACAGTACCTTCACCTTCTCCTATGAGTTTGAGTGTCATATTATAAGTGGGCAGCAATTCAAAACTCGCGGTACAGGTTTTCGCTTCATTTAATGTGACTGTCGTTGAGCGTTCCATGCCGCTGCAATGGTGACTCCAGCCTTTGAAAATAGAACCGGGTTGAGGTGTCACGGTTAGCGTCACTGTGGAATCCTGAGTGAAGGGCGCGACACAATCGCTGCCACAGTCAATGCCG
>JAYQWI020000299.1:0-2998 GCA_035871815.2 Candidatus Parabeggiatoa communis | reverse complement strand
ATGATTAATTTCTACTGTTCTTTTCGTATATCTGTTAATTTTGAATGGTTTAAATCCAAAATTGATATCATATATTCGGCTTTAATTCTATCTTCTTGATTCTTGCTTGAGTTTGGATGAATCTTACCTTCAATATCATAGACAAAATAATCCTCAATATCATTGCGTTCCACCGGATTTAAAAATTTCTCCTCATCGTATTCATTACCCTTTCTATGTTCACAAAACTCTTTTTTCGGTTTTAAACTCTCCGTTTTACAATCAAAACCTTCACAAGAAACCGATAAATTCTTATAACAAAAGGTTAAATGGGCATATTGGGGGCGACTACGAGGGCGGATATGTTCAATGTGAGAGCGAATTTTATATTCTGTCTTCGTTTTTTCAGGCACTTCTTGTTGACAGTAAATGCAAAGCCCTTGTTGTGTACGCCATAAGTGTTGATGTAGTTTAAGTTTGATGTTGGTTTTAAACTCATCCCAAACTTCAGGTGAATCATTGTTCACATACTCATCAAACTCCGCACAACGATTAGATTTATCTATGTATCTCATTGAGTTAGTTGGTTTTGTTTTCTTCTTATCATCATCAACTGATGATTGAGTCTCATAATAAAAGGATCTTGTTTGCCTAAGTCTTCAATTAAATCATTGATAAGGCATTGCATTTCTGGTTTATCACAGTCTTCAGGATAAATACGCAGACGTTCTGATAGCTCGTCTATTCTTTTCTGGGTGTCAATATTCCTTAAAGGTGCCTCCATAATGTCTTTGATAATTCGGTTGGGTTCAAGCCCCTTAGTGTGTTTATTCGCTTTAGCCGCATTGATCATTTCACAAGTTTGCGTATCCTTATTGAGAGCAAACAAAAACAGATTTTCTGGTTTAACAGAGGCAATCAGAAACGGTGAATGGGTTGCTACAATGACTTGATTATTTTTACCCGATTTTTGGTACAGTTTTAAAATAGCTTGTTGCCAACTGGGGTGTAAAGAAGTTTCTGGCTCATCTACTATGATTATGCTGTTTTGTAATTTGAGGTTGTTTAAATAAACGGCTTGATAAAATAATTGCTTTTCTCCATGAGACAAGTCATTCATTCCGACTTTTTTGCGATTGAAACTTTCAAAAATAGCCTCTTTGGCGGTAATATCGACTAATTTTGTAAAGAGTTTGATGTCAGAAAAACAGTTATTAATCTCTTGTGTGCTTTCTTGAATCACATCCTCCGCTTTTTTCTTCCTATCTGCCAACAGTTTTTCGACGACAGAGTTAACAATGTATTTTTCAACCGCGTATTTATGAACAGCGAAATCAATCACTCGCACGAGTCCACTATCTTGTTGGGTGATATATTTTTCTAGTGCTTCTAAATCGGTATTCTCTTTTGAAAAAGGTGTTGATGAGGCATTTAAATAGGTTTCTGAGGGAATATAGCACAGTTTAAAATCAAAAAAGGCTTTACCCAGTACTTCAAAAAGTAGAAAGTCATTTTGTTTAATAACAGTTTGATTATCTCTTTTTTCTGCTTTATACGATAAGGTAAAAATCTTGTGATGACTTTTTAAAGTATTGATAAGCAAATTCATCATTTTCAACACTGGAGAATGTTCGGTGTTATATCTGGCTATTTTGGTATATTCTTCTTGGATAATATTGAGAATAAGAGACGTGTGAGATGGGATTTCTAGTTCTAGTTTGATTTGAGAGTCTTTCAAAAAATAGGCATGAGATGGTTCATTCTCAGGTTTCTTTGAAAAAATTTCTTTTAATAATTCCAATAGAGTGGTTTTTCCACTGCCATTGACACCCGCCAAGACAATGGTATCTAATGTTTGACCATTTTCATCGGTAAAATCCAGTTCTAAGTTGTCAAAGAGTTTGTAATTTTTGATGTTGAGTTTTCTGATTTTCATTGTTTATCTATTTGAACACAGTGCTGAGTGGATGAATGCCTCAAAACTGAAACATAAGTTTTTTAATATTATAAACGAATAATAAATGTAGGGTGGGTAACGTCTTTTTGTTGCCCACCTTAAGCTTAAATGGTGGGCTCGATGTGGCCCTAGGGAGCCCTACAAAATATCTGAAAATTTTTGGCGAAAGTGCTATATCGCCTTTTGTTAAATGAACTAAAAACCGAGAAATATCGGATCGAGATTTTGTTCCTTCACGCATAGCTTTTCCAACCTTATTGTCCTAACGCTTAGCGAGCGTAGCCTAGGTTAAATGTAGATATTGTAGGGTGGGCTTTGCTGCGCGAGCCAAAGGCCAGCTACGCGAAACCCACCATTTTTAGCAGGAAAACATAATACCGACTTTTTGGGCTCATTACAAATGTTTTTTCAGTTAAACTTAATTAAACGATATGACATTGACGCTTTGTGCCCACAGCATATCGACACGCACCATGCCATTGCGCGATCCTATTGCACTATTATTTATATATTTATAAGTAAAAATGTACGGAGTGCCGTGAGCAGTATCGCGGGGCGCAGCTACCTTTTAAATTCAAAGCTTTGCCACCATCACGCTTTATATTATCAATCAGGCTGAAAATTGATACCGTTATTGATTTCATAGCCAAGTGTTTGAAATCCAACCGCTTCAAATCCGAGCGATAATCCACCACAACTGGCAAAGAAATCTAGCACTTGGTAATTAATTGAAAGGCGTTTTGGGCTTTAATAGATGATTGATTCTATAATTCCCCTGATTCAGTAGGTTATTCTCAATGTTATTTATAATGCAAGAGGCGCAAGAGACGCAAAAGACGCTTCGATTTCTCTTGACAAACGAGCATCTTTAGCGTTTTTAGACGGGATTGGTGGGCAACACGTTACCCACCCGACAAGACAGCCCTAAAAATCTTCCCAGTCTTCATCTGAGGAATGGGGTAGTTTAGCAATGGGTTTGATAGCCGGTTGAGCCGATTGTTGAAATGGGGGGGGTGAAGTGGGGCCCGTGTTTTGAAAACGCTTCGCTGAGGCTATCATGTC
>JAYQWI020000298.1:0-8512 GCA_035871815.2 Candidatus Parabeggiatoa communis | reverse complement strand
TATCATCTCAAATACAGTGCCAATGTGTGTATTTTTGATTGATATATTTTATAATTAAAAAATTATAACATTATATCGAAAAGTAGATAATAAGATATTAGGGCAAAAATACCGGATATTAATATGAGGGCAAACTTGCCTGATTTATCGGATAATATTTAGGAATATGCTGGCAAATATGCCTAATAATATATCGTTATCCTGCTGAGACGCTCCGCCCTTCCGACGCTTCTCCAAGTCGCTTTGGCCGGTTGTCATTCAGGATAACAAGTCGTTGAAGCGGACATTTTACGTCCATGGAAAGTGCCGTTCAACATTGAGGCGTTATCCTGATGAAACGCTCCGCCCTTCCTGCGCTTCTCCAAGTCGCTCTGGGTGGTTGTCACTCAGGATAACCAGGCGTTGGAACGGACAATTTACGTCCATAGAAAGTGCCGCTTAACATCTAGCTGTGAAAAGTAATGGAGGCGTGAATGACACAGAATATCGTCATATTATTTTTCATCCCCCCGGTGCTTGCCATTATCTATAGATGGCTAGAGCAAGTTGGGGTGATTGATAAACTAACTGGGAGAAGCCTAGCCATAGATGGTTTAAAGAGGCTAAAATCAACATCAGGCTATCCGAAAAGCTGGATATTCTACAACGAAGATGGAGATAAACGTATTTTTATTCAGTTAGAAAAGAGGATTTCTAAGAAAACCCGAATGCCAAAGATACAGCAAATTATAAAACAAGGCCATAAACCGAAATTAATATCCACTGCTGGAAAGGCAATAGCGATTTGCGGCCTACCTCCAGACTGGCCGCAAGATGAACGGTATTCATATCTTCCTAATCAGCCGATTCTATATGTATTCGACGCACCTGGGACTAAAGGGCAAAAAGGAGATAAAGTTTGTACTTTAGAAGAATTCGAAAAGTGGCTACAGGAAGAAAAAGATAGTCGCCTATATTGGTTGGGTGTTATTGCCTTGGGTGTAGTATCTATAGCACTGCTGGTATTGAGGTTAAGTATTGAAGCATAAGTTTTCTGGTATATTAAATTAGAAATCCCCCCTAGCCCCATTTTCCGAAAGTGGGGAATTTACTTATTCAAAATACGTGGTAATTTGTGCTTCAGTACTTAAGCAATGTCAGCTAGCTAACAAGGCAAATCCACTCGGACAGCCAAAAACTGCGCTGCTCGTTCCTTGCTATGCAGCTTTTGGCTGCCGGTGATTTTCGGCGTTATCCTGATGAAACGCTCCGCTCTTCCTGCGCTTCTCCAAGTCACTTTGGTCGGTTGTCACTCAGGATAACCAAGCGTTGGAACGGACAATTGTCTTGGAAAGTGCCGCTCAACATTGAGCATTATCCTGATGAAACGCGCCGCCCTTCCTACACTTAGTCACTGTCGTTACGGGCGGTTGTCACTCAAGATAACCAGGCGTTGGAACGGACAATTTACCTCCTTGGAAAATGCCGCTTAACTTTAAACATTAGCTTTAAACATTAGGGATAGGAAACAATCGTGCCGGAAAAAATAACATTAATGCTCAGCTCCACAATCGCGGACATGCCTGCTGATCGTGATGCGGTTGTGAAGCTTTTCGAGAGATACTCCTTTGTGGAAGTTGTGGGTGCAAAACCGATTCAAAAGGCATATGCAGCGAATCCATACTCAAACACTTTGGATATGGCCGAATCATGCGATTTCTACATTCTTTTGTTGGGGGCACGGTATGGGTATGATATTCGTCCTGGAGTATCTGCGACAGAAGCAGAGTTTGATCGAGCTTATCAAGCCAATCCCACTAAAATTCTAGTATTCAAAAACATTTCAAACTCCCCGGATCCAAAACAGAAAAAATTTATCGATAAGGTAGGTGATTACTACAAAGGGTACTGGATAACCGATTATGAATACTCTCATGACCTACAGGGTTTGATAGAAAAGAGTTTTCTCAGTTTATTAAAGGAACGTGCTTCCATCGGGCCAAGGCTATCGTATGTGGACCATTTCTTGCGCTTGGCCGTTCAAAGGCGCCCTAGTCAGGATGCTTTGGTTTATTACTCGGTAAACAAAGACATTGTCGAATTGAATTATGAGTGGAATGGAAAATCGCACATAATCCAATTTAAGAGAGGTCGAATTAATTCTGATTTCTGGGGTTGTATATCACAATTAGAAAAACAGTTTGCAACATGGATTTGATTTTTTCATGATTAATGTCATCCAAAATCAATACGCATTTGCACAAAAGTCAATAATAATGTCCTCCGAATCAGAAAGTGAACAGTTAAAAACAGCTGTTTATCGTCTTGGAGCGGAGCTTGGTAAGAAATTGGTCGAGTTGTATTTTCTAGAATCATCAGAAATTAACACGCCAATGAAAGCTAGCGTGCTTCGCAGTGTACCCAAAATTCCCTTGTGTTCAGTAATCACTACAAGAGATGACTTCGAATACCTTGGAAAAGGAGTATCGAGTGTTTTGGATAATTCAATTGTGGGCTATATGGACTTTGAAGGTCACAGAGGCATTCAGGCGTTGAATGCAGAAATAACGCATATGGAGCTACCACAGCCTATAGGGCAACATGTTGATACTCTGGTAATTGGCAAGGCCGTATTGGCAACAGGCTGCACGGCAATTCATTTGGCTAAAACAGCCTTGAGTAAGTACTTGCCACGGCGAATTGTAATTTCATCCCTATTTTACTCTCAGCTAGGTGTTGCCGAGTTAACACATGAAATCCCAAACGCCGATATCGTTTTGGTTGGTGATCCCGACTCCATCGATGACAATGGAATGCTGATTCCTGGTGTTGGCAATTTAGATAAACGGTTAGCAGGTTAATCCAATGAGTCAAATTAAAGTTGGAGTTTATAGGCACTTTAAGGGTCAAAAATATGAGGTTCTTGGAACAGCCAAGCACTCGGAGACCTTAGAGTCATTGGTTATTTACAAAGCACTATACGGAGATGGTGATATTTGGGTTAGGCCCATTGATATGTTTGATGACTTTAAAGAAGTCGATGGGGTGACTGTGCCTAGGTTTGAGTATATTGGTGGCAACCCCTAACAATCGGCTACACAAGGACGTCAAATACTACGCTGCGCTTCGTGTTTGCCGCCTGTGAGCCGTAGCGTTATCCTGATGAACCGCTCCGCCCTTTTGGCGCTTCTCCAAGTCGCTACGGGCGGTTGTCGCTCAGGATAACAAAGTGTTGAAGCGGACAATTTACATCCTTGGAAAGTGCCGCTCAACATCTGGCATTATCCTGATGAAACGCTCCGTCCTTCCTGCGCTTCTCCAAGTCGCTATGGGCGGTTGTCACTCAGGATAACCAGGCGTTGGAACGGACAATTTACCTCCTTGGAAAATGCCGCTTAACTTTAAACATTAAAAATAGGGATACTCGTTATGTCGTATGGTACGTTTAAAACAGTATTAGAAGTAACGGAAAAATTTGGTATTGAAGAAGCAGATGCGACGAATTTTATAAGGACTTTAACATTTGAAGTACTTGAAATGGACATGACTCGTATTCAAAAAAGGCTGTCCGAAAAAGCAAGTTTTGTCAGTGAAGAGGCTGTTTGTGAAAGAATTATTAGCCGTATTTTGGAACTATTGGACGATCATTATACGAATTTTCTTGTGTGGTCGCACATAGCTTATAATGTAGACGAAAAAAATGCTCTTGTAGGTAGACCCGATTTTTTAGTCGCGTCAAAAACAAAACAAGGGCGTATGGACGTACCTCCACTTTGTATAATAGAAGCTAAAAGACAGGACTGGGAGCAAGGTTGGGCACAGGCATTAGCTGAAATGTACGCAGCGTCAACACAAGGATTAAATAGTTGTTATGCTGTTGTTACTTCTGGTAAGGCTTGGGAGTTTGGTAAGTTGCATAATGGCGTTTTCACTAAAGACCCTAATCAAATATCGGCCACAGATAATTTGCAAAAAGTTTTTGATACCTTAAACTGGTTGTTTAATGAAGTGGATCAAATGATTAAGAGCTAAAGAATTAATTCTAACTATAGTCTTGCAGCCAACCTATCGGCGGCTGAAGAGCAGTGTTATCCTGATGAAATGCTCCGCCCTTGGGAACGAAGTCCCGCTCGTTCCGGGCGGTTGTCGCTCAGGATACTCAGGCGTTGGAACGGACAATTTACGTCCCTGGAAAATGCCGTTCAACATTGAGGCGTTAGGTTTTAAGTTGCACAAAAGCTATGTGGAAAATATTTAAGAAGACTTTTCTTGTACTCGCCATTATTGTAAGTGTTTGGGTACTGTATCTGGCCGGGGATATTATCGCGTTCTCCACAGTCAATGAAACACCTCAAAGCGATGTCGCCATTATTCTAGAAACAGCTATCTGGAAAAACTCCCCTTCCCCCGTATTTGAAGAACGAATCAAGCATGCCATTACGCTTTATCAACAAGGTCTTATCACGAAAATTCTATTGACCGGAGGAGTTGGAAGCGAAAAACAGTATGCTGAATCGGAAATCGCCCGTCATTATGCGCTCAAGCAAGGGATTCATCATTCGGATATTCTCATTGAAACTATATCGAAAACTACCCAACAGAATCTCCTTGACGCCCAAAAACGGTTACAGTTGCATGCTCTTCAATCTGCGATTCTTGTCAGCGATCCGTTGCATATAAAGCGGGCAACGGTTATGGCAGAGGATATTGGTCTTCATCTGGCATCTTCACCCACTCCGACAAGTCGTTATAGGAGTCTGAGCACTCAAGCAAAATTTCTTCTCTGAGAAATGTACTTTTATCAAAAGTATCTGTTCACAGGAGCATAATCGGCATAGTTTGCGAACAAACGAGAACCGGATAATGTTTGGGAGTTTAGGAGAAAGCATTTTCTGATGTTCCGTCCAAGTCGCTTTGGGCGCTTGTCGCTCAGGACAACAAATTGTTGGAACGGACAATTTGCGTCCATGAAAAGTGCCGCTTAACATTTAGCATTAACAGGTGGCTCGCTCTAGGGTGTTCAATTTCAGGTATGTTGGCTACTTTTTTTTCAACCCCGATTTGTAGGGTGGGATCGCTGTCGCCAATAAACTTGAGATAAGCCACTAAAGTCACCGCCCGCTTGCCCACCATTCCTCTTTTGAGAATAAAAATAGGGTGAAAAATAAACAAAGAAATGTGTTTAGATTTAACACCCCAGGGGGCCCCCCTTTGCACGATTTTTTTTGTTTTTCCGGTTTTTGTGTATGGATATATTTTATCCAGGTCAAAGCGGAATCATGAGGTTTTCTTTTTAATACTTGATGATCAAAGCCAAACCGCTAACGACAAGGATTGTATACTTAGCATCGTCATAAGGTTGCTATTAGCTGTTGGCTAAAATAAAGGATCATCAAGTAATAAAGGATTGGATTGTGCGGTATGAAATTTACTGATTGTAACGGATGAAAGGGGGCACCATAAATAATGAGGCTTTTCCCTTATTTGAAAGGGCGATAAGGTATTTTTCCCTATAAATAATATTGTTTTTACGTTGTTTTGCGTAGGAACGAAGTTTTCATTTAAAAGGGCGAACACGCCCTCCCCCCTTGAGTTCGTTATAATCAGAAAATTTAAAACAATAACGACAGCTTTACCATTCTCTCCATAAGAGAAAGTTCTCATCTGAACAAAACGACAAAAATCTACCCCTGATAGGTGGGTAGTCCCTACCAACCAAAGGATGTACTGATAGGCGCATTCCCAAAAAAAGGGTCATTATCAATCTTCAATCTGCTTCGGGGCGAATGGAGTGCAAAATTTATTTTGCAGCGAATGGAGTGCAAAATTTATTTTGCAGCGATTGGAGTGTAGAGTAGAGTTTTGTACCCCAGAAGAATTATTGAAGATATAATATGCTGGCTGATCCCATTATTAGAATTCGCAAAATTCGTTTGGCTATCGTTGAGTTGGAGTTCAAACTTTAGTTTGAATGGGTGCATTCCCAAAAAAAGGAGCATTATCAATCTCAATCGCGCCGAAGCAAAATAAATTTGGAACGAAAAGAGCAAAGATGCAAAATAAATTTTGCACTCCAATCCCTTCGCAAAATAAATTTTGCACTCCAATTGTTATAATGGGAATTTTCCCATTTGAATTGGAGTTCAAAGTTTGTTATAACCCGTCTTTTTTATTAACTCAATCATCAATCATTTTAAATAAGGAGTTGTTTATGCTTTATGCCATACCTGGTAGCAATGATGCCAAAGTCACCTTTAAATCTCGTTATGACAACTACATTGGCGGAGAATGGGTACCCCCTTCTGACAATGCGTATTTTGAAAATGTGTCTCCTGTCACTGGTAAACCCTTTTGTGAAGTCGCACGTTCCAAGGCGCAAGATATTGAATTGGCACTGGATGCGGCCCATGCCGCGCAAAAAGAATGGGGGAAAACTTCAGTAACAGAGCGTGCCAACATCCTGAATAAAATTGCTGATCGCATGGAAGCTAATTTGGAAATGCTCGCCGTTGCCGAAACCTGGGATAACGGTAAACCGATTAGAGAAACTTTAGCCGCTGATATCCCACTGGCGATTGATCATTTTCGCTATTTTGCGGGCTGCATTCGTGCCCAAGAGGGATCTGTTGGTGAAATCAGTCATGACATGGTTGCTTATCACTTTCATGAACCCTTGGGGGTGGTTGGGCAAATTATCCCCTGGAATTTTCCGATACTGATGGCAACCTGGAAACTCTCACCCGCCCTGGCTGCGGGTAACTGCGTCGTCATCAAACCTGCGGAACAAACACCGGCTTCTATTATGGTTTGGCTGGAATTGGTTGCTGATTTATTACCGAAAGGTGTGTTGAATATTGTCAATGGTTTTGGCGTAGAAGCGGGTAAACCATTGGCCTCTAACAAGCGTATTGCTAAAATTGCCTTTACGGGTGAGACGACAACGGGGCGCTTGATAATGCAATATGCCTCGCAAAACATTATCCCAGTGACACTTGAACTCGGTGGTAAATCTCCGAATCTCTTTTTTGAGGATGTTTGTGCCAAAGACGATGCGTTTTTCGACAAAGCCATTGAAGGCTTGGTGATGTTTGCCCTCAATCAAGGGGAAGTCTGTACCTGCCCTTCACGCGCCTTGATTCAAGAATCGATCTATGATCAATTTATGGAAAAATGCCTGGCCCGTGTCAAGCAAATCAAACAAGGCAACCCGCTAGATACCGACACCATGATGGGGGCACAAGCTTCTCAAGAACAAATGGAGAAAATCCTGAGTTATCTTGACATTGGCAAACAAGAAGGGGCAGCATTACTCATTGGGGGGGCGAAAAAAACCATGAGTGCGGACTTAGAAGAGGGGTATTACATTGAACCGACTATCTTCAAAGGCACAAACAAGATGCGTATTTTCCAAGAAGAAATTTTTGGCCCCGTGTTATCAGTCACCACCTTCAAAGATGAAGAAGAAGCCTTACAGATCGCTAACGATACCTTGTATGGGTTAGGGGCAGGTGTGTGGACGCGGGATATTAATACCGCCTATCGTTTGGGACGTGAAATTAAAGCCGGTCGCGTGTGGACAAATTGCTATCATATTTATCCAGCCCATGCCGCCTTTGGTGGATACAAGCAATCAGGTATTGGGCGCGAAAACCACAAAATGATGCTTGAGCATTATCAACAGACCAAAAATCTCTTGGTCAGTTATAACCCAAATGCCTTAGGTTTCTTCTGATTCTGACAGTTCTTGTGGAGAGCCTGTTTATTTTTCTGGTTTTTTTATTGAAGGAATCGAATCAACTTTGATAAATAACCAAGAGCACGACTCTATGAATTGAATATCATTTTGAAACTGATGATGCTCAATTCCCCATAAAAACAAGAATAGGGTGAAAAATCCATCATAATCATGAACCTCAAGTCTCTTATTGAGACTTGGGATAACACATTCTGATAAGGAAAATAAAATGCCCTCTGTAGTACCAAGAGTGATTGCCACATATGCCGCACTCGCATTAATTGAAAAACTCAAACAAAAACAGGGCCCTTTAATGTTTCACCAGTCGGGTGGCTGCTGTGATGGCAGTGCCCCTTTCTGTTTTGCCGATGGGGAATTTATTGTTGGTGATCAAGATGTACATTTAGGAGATATTGGCGGTTGTGCTTTTTATATTGGTGAATTGCAATATGAATACTGGAAACACACTCAACTTATTATTGATGTCATTTCAGGGCGAGGGGGTATGTCCTTAGAAAGCAGCGAGGGCGTGCGCTTTTTGACGCGATCACGCTTATTTACGGATGAAGAATGGGCAACCATTGAACAAACTATTTAAAAAAAATCATTCTCACGCAAAGCCGCAAAGACGCTAAGGAGAATAATACTTAGCCTCTTTGCGCCACAGCGAAAAGCGTGAGATTGGTTTTAAGATCGATCTCTCCTTTGAAAAATCTGAAAATCTATTCCCCTATTTGCACCCTTCCGGCAAATATTTTTCCAACATGCCCTCATGCGTACACGTCCAACTCCTATTAT
>JAYQWI020000297.1:0-2328 GCA_035871815.2 Candidatus Parabeggiatoa communis | reverse complement strand
AATAAAGTATCGCCTGTTATCAAATGCCCATCAAGATAATAACAAACCGAGCCGGGCGTATGCCCTGGCGTGTGCCAAACTTCAATCTGGGTGTTACCCAACTGGATGGTATCGCCGCCTTCATGCAGTACCGGTTTATTTAATTGATAACCCCAAAATGCGGCCTCTGCTTTTGACAAATGCACCTGGGCATCGTAAGTCTTTAATATCTCAGCCAATCCATTAGTATGATCGTGGTGGCTATGCGTGAGCAAAATGTCAGTGATTTGGAAACCTTGATGTTGTGCAAGCATAACGACTTTCGGGGTTTCCCAAGCGGGATCGACTATCGCTGCGCGTTTGGAGCTATGATCTTGAATCATATAGATAAAATTTTCCATGGGCCCCAATTCAAGGGCATGGATGGAAAAAGGGCGGGTATTGGTTTTCATAATGGTATAAGGTTTCAAGAGGTTAAAATGCGACTATTTTAGGCGGTTTCCGATCAAAACGCTATCCAAAATAATCAGCATAATTATAGGCTCTAATACAGGATACCAAAACTTCAGTGCCGATCAATCTGTGTTCATTTTGTTCATTTTTCATTTTACCATTAACACTCAATGACTCCCGTTTTTGAATTCAAAAAAAAAGCAGACCGATTTTAATCGTTCTGCTTTTTATAGCGACTATACTGTCCACCATCATAATTTTCGTATTTGGTTAGTCACCACCACCTGGAATTGAAAAATTAACGAATTAATTTGTAGAGACGCGATGCCTCGCGTCTCTAATCGCGTTCGCGTCTATAATCGCGTCGAAACCCCACCATTCCCTAAAGTTAGGTTAAACACCTTAGCACCTATCAGTTTGTCAAAAGTACTTAGAAGAAGGGATTGTTTCCATTGTAGATTTGCTCTGCCTCGCGTCTCTAATCGCGCTCGCGTCTCTAATCGCGTCTCTAATCACGTCGAAACCCCGCCATTCCCTAAAGTTAGGTTAAACACTTTTTGAGATTGGCTTCTACATCAAAAAAAATCGAGGCCCGAAAAACCTAAACACCTCACCTCAATAAATAGCACTTTAGCAAACGATACCCTTTTAAAAGTGTAAAAAGAGAAAAGAATAGTAAAGTGCTAAAAATCAATAGGTTAGAGTGCTAAGTCCGCGCAGCCACGGAAACCCCTGCTCCAGTTGTGGTTGACCGACGAGACCCTGCTACGATTGGCAGCACGACAGTACTTCGGGGGGTTGAAGAACGAGCCGCCACGAATCAGATGTCGATATTCACCCGGTTTTTCCCAAATACGGCCATCAGTCGGTGCATTTTCATAATTCTCATGCCAAGGATCGGCACACCATTCCCAAACGTTGCCTACAGTGTCATATAAACCAAAGGGATTCGGTTCAAAAGAACCGACTGGGGCAGTTTGTATATTACTCCATTCACTGCCACTGCCATCACAATTGGCACGGTTTGTTCCGATGTTATTCCCCCACCAGTACCTTGTTTCTGTTCCTGCACGCGCCGCATATTCCCATTCTGCCTCTGTCGGTAGACGATATTGTTGCCCAGTTTGTTGGCTTAACCATTCTGTATAGGCCGTCGCATCATACCAAGAAACATTAATCACCGGACGATTGTCACGTCCCCACCCATGATCATTGGGCTTTTTTCTACCCGTCGCTTCTGCAAACAGATCATATTCCGCAAAGGTTACCTCATAGCGTCCTATCGCAAAACGCGCTACAGACACTTCATGTACGGGTTTTTCATCAGAATCCCCTCCACCTTGAATGTCACCCATCCGAAATGTGCCGGCGGGAATCACGATCATTTCGGGGCCTAAACTGCCATCTTTTAAAGTATCCCGAAAAGGAGAAAAATCATGTATTTTCAATGTTGGGCAATCCCAATAAATCCAGTTCGCCTGATTTAAGACTTCAACGGCGTTGGGATCAAGCAATATGCCACAAATGGTGTATGTGCCCAAAGCTAATCCGGCGGGGAGTGGCCTATTTAAAATCGGGTAAACTTGTTTCCCGACAATCTTGATGTCTGAAAGGTAAGCTTGATGTGTCTTCAACTGGCTACTCCATTTATCAGGATAGCCTAGCGTTACGATTTCGCCATTGGGTGAGCTAATCGCTAGATATAAATCCGCTGAGCCCATACCATCAACTGTCATTTCTAAACGCAAGGTGTCGTCTTTGAGATAGAAATTTTGGTTTAAAGCCATTTTCACCGTCATCGGGCGGCGGCCGGGTGTACCGATTTGATTTTGAAGGGGTTCATTATCAATAATCGTCAAGACGGCCTGCTTTTTTCCCCAGCTTGCTCCAGACAGA
>JAYQWI020000296.1:0-5656 GCA_035871815.2 Candidatus Parabeggiatoa communis | reverse complement strand
GATAATGTAAATATAAAGTCTAAACTCATAAAGTGATTCAGCAATTTAGCGGGCCCTACAGTTTGGAAATTGTGAAGTGATCATTGATTATTGAATCATTAAGAAAACTATCTTTTCTTTGTAACCTGTAGTAGAATCATTTTCTCTTTTAACGCTGTTAAAGGTAGGCTGGGGACAGGATTTTAGCAAATACTAGGTCAAAGTTTTGCTTTGAAAGGACATCGCTCATAACCTGAGTGTGCGACCCGTTTCATACAAAGTGCAGTAAAATGCGCGTAATATGAGCTCAATTTGGCAATTTTAAAGCCTTATTGTGATAATTCAAAGATTGTGAGATTAAAGCTATCTCAAGATGACCTAAAGTCTACGTCAATTCCCTTATTGGAAATCTGATAAATTTCTGGTAAAGCAGGGAATAATGCGTTGTTTAATGAATTAGCTTATTAAACAGTGCTAGACAATCAGATAGGATAACGCGAGGAATTATCGATGTACATAAAATGCCGTAATTTTTAGCGGAAACAAGCTAAGTTATAATCCGTGTTTGGCAAGAAAATACATATTACGTACTAAGGGTAATATGATAGGTATTGGTTTCGAGAGAGACATTGCCACGGTGTATAGATAATATCTAAGTCTGAATATAGCCAATCTTTGGAAACGGGGTAATTAAGTCTATTAGACTCACAAAATATGAAGTAAATATACATGTAGTAAACAGTGAGTGGAGTTATCAAACTTTAATAGATAGGCTTAACAGGATTGTACAAAAAGCTAAAGCTTCTTTGTAATGAAGGGGATATGCCTACGTGTACACTGCTAACTGAGAACAATATAGTCATTAAATATATCAGTACCATGAGTGGAAACTATGTTTCCAGAGCATGATGAAATGATGTTACGCAAGTAACGGTTTAAAGACGTTATTGGAAAGACTACGGTCAAATAATAACAGTTAGGAGAGGAGCCGTGTGAGGTGAAAGTCTCACGCACGGTTCTGAAGACGAGTCCTTTATGGTGACATAGAGGGCTTAGTTTAACCATATAAAACCAAAGATGGAAGGTGGTAAGGATTTTTATATAAATCTACAATTACTGCATGGTCACTGCCATGATACTAAGACCCATGAGGATAGAAAAAGGTATGAAAGAGAATTACTTACCATGTCCGACTGGGTTAAAGTTTGATGTTTTACAGTCAAGCAAATAGTTAGGAGAGGAGCCGTGTGCGATGAAAGTCTCACGCACGTGTCTGAAGACCAGCTCCTTGTGGTGACATGGGGGGCTGAGTTTAACTTAGTAATAATGTAACCTGATATTTCAGTTATTCATAAAATTTTGTTGGGTTATACTTTGTTAACCTTACTTACATAAATATGGTGAAAAAAAATGAAAAAAAGTTTATTCTTAGTGTTAGTAAGTTTCATAATGCTTTCTGGCTGTACAACTGAACCAGTTATGAAGCTTAAACACAATGTTGTAAAGGAATATAATAAAGATGTGACTAATCTTTATGTTATTTCTAACTTGGCTCATAAACAGAAAGACTTTAATGAACTTTTGCAAAAAAGTATGTTGCAGGAAGCAAAAGGAATAGAACTCACATACGTATCTGTTACTGGTGTAGAAGAACCCGGTTCGTTTCTAAAACAGGCACAGAAACTTAAGGCAACTCATGCTTTGACAATTAAACCTAATGGTGGAACGGTTAACATATTTGAAGAAATATTAAGCATTAAATATGAGCTTGATTTAATAGACCTTCAAAGTATGGCTCGTGTTTGGAGAGCTAATATCGATTTCAATCCTTTCATGCGTGACGATAGTTTTATTAATAGTCACAAAAGGTATACTCCAATCTGGGATGAAAGAAGTTCTGGTCCATTGGCCAAGAAAATTTTTGATGCCTTACGGAATGACGGACTGTTACCTTCTTTAAATTAAAATTCCAATTCACAGACCTGACAGATTAGCCTATCAGGTCTTCAAGTAATTTTAGGAGGAAATGAATGAAAATAATTTTCGTTGCAATTAGTGTTTTAGTTTTATCCAGTTGTACACTTGTAACCCATCCATCTATATACTTTAAAAATAATGTGGTTGCAAAAGGATATAACAAAAGTGTAAGTAAGCTTTACGTTATTTCTAGCCTAAGTACAAGTCAAGAGTATAGCTATTTTGATAAAAAGCTGAAAGCTAGCATGTTAAAAGAAGCTAAAGATATTGAAGTTATCTATACCTCTACTACTGGCGTGGAATTAGACCAAAATATCTATTTGAAACAGGCTATTGAAAAAAAAGCAACCCATATCTTAGTCATAAAGCCTAATGGTGGTGTAGTCGATCAATATGGTAATGTCAGTGATGCCAAATATGAACTTAATTTACTAGATGCACAAAATATGTCACGTATTTGGAAAACTGATATAATGATAAGTTTGTTTGGTAATTCGGATATCCAGCCATTATGGGAAGATGATGTAAGTTGGGAACAAAAGAGTGCTGGTCCTTTGGCTAAAAGAATCTTCTATCAACTAGGATTTTTAACGAAATGAAAAATACTGATGTATCCATATGTTTGTTTAAAAAGGTAATTTTAATTAGTGTCTTAATTTTATCTGGTTGTGCTCATCCTCCGGAAATAAAATTTACCAACAATGCACTTAGGGGCGGATATACCAAAAATATTGGTAAACTTCACATTATTTCTAGTTTAAGCTACAAAAAACAAAATAGCTTCGATGAGAAATTGCAAAAGAGTATGCTAAAAGAAGCAAAAGCAATAGGGTTTGAAGCTGTCTACATCTCTATTTCTGGGTTAGAACCTGAGTCCGTTTCATCGTATTTCAAATCAGCAATTGAAAATAAAGCAACCCATATTTTAACGCTGAAAGATAAATCTGTCATAAAAGGGGTTTGGAAAGATTATGAGCTTGGTTTGTTTGACATGCAAGACAAGTCTCGTGTCTGGCTAGCTGACATAAGGGTGTTTCCATGGCGGACATTTATGTATGATTATCAGTGGGATCAAAGGAGTTCTGATTTATTAGCCAAGGAAATCTTTAATCAGCTTAAAAATGAAGGACTTCTTAAACGTTTAAACTAATAAGCCGGATAGGGTGGATAACACGTTTTATCGTTGCCCACCAAATAACTATAAATTAATTCTAACTTAATCTTGGAGGCCGACCTTCGGCGGCTGTGCGACTCGTTTGACTCAAAGTGGTAATTTATAAATATTATTTATATAAATCATGCGAAAAGTCAGGGTATAAAATGAGCGGTTATCATTTTATGTGATAACTCAAAAGATGTAGTGCGACCCGTTTGACCCAAAGCATTGATTTATACGTTATTTTTATAAGTTATGCGAAAGGTCAGGACGTGAAATGAGTGGTTATCATTTTATGTAATAACTAAAAAGGTGTAGGAATAAGTTTGGAGTTAAGTTTAAATCCAAATAAAGCTCTTCCTGAGTGACTTATAACTCAGCTAATGCCCCTATTGGTAGGTTGTCAACCTTCTGGTAAAGCGGGGCATAACGTGATGAAAGTATGATTAGCCATGCTGAGATTTGCTAGGTAAATGGATATGGTTACGAAAGGAATTGCCGTATGATAAAACATCGTTAATGAGAATAGGGAATGCTAAGAAAGAACCTATATTTGGTAAGAAGATTCATATTTTGATGCATCAAAAATATGATAGGAATCGGTTTCGTAAGAAACATTATCACGGTGTACAGGTTAAAACCTAAGTCCTTATGTGCCATCTTTTGGGAACGGGGTAATTATTCCACGCAAGTCTCACGGCAAGCGGTGAGAGGAGTTTGACAAACTTTAGTAGTGTGGAATAACAGGATTGTACAAGAAGCTAATGCCTCTTTGTAATGAGGAGGATATGCAGACGTGTACACTTCTAACTAAGAACAATACTTTATTAACTAGATAATTCAGTACCGCAAATGAAAATAGAAAGTGCGTTTCCATTAGTGAATAGAAATGAAGTTGCAAATGAACAGTGGCGTAACATCAATTGGAGTTGGGCTGCAAAACAAATGCGACGTTTAGAGAATAGTATTGCAAAGGCAGTAGAATATCACGATTTTATGCAAGTAGCAAAGCTGCGCAGAATCTGGGAATCAAGCAAATTAATAAAATTACTAGCAGTTCGGAAAGTCACTCAAGATAATCGTGGCAAAAGAACGGCTGGTGTAGACGGAAAAACAGCCAAGCAAGGCTGGCAACGTATTGAGTTAGCGAATAATTTGGAATTAGATGGAAAAGCTTTGCCACTGAGAAGGGTTGAAATACCCAAACCCAACGGAAAGCGAAGACCATTAGGAATCCCAGTAATAAAAGACCGAGCCAAACAGGAACTAGTCAAGGGAAACATACAACCAATTTACGAAACAATGGCCGAACCAAATGTTTATGGGTTCAGGCCAGCGCGAAGTATACACGATGCGATAGAAGCAATATTTAATAGCATTGTTAATAAACCCAAATACGTGCTTGAAGCTGACTTAACTGGTTTCTTTAATAACATTGTTCCAAAAGCTATATTGGAAAGTGAAGTAATCCAAAGGACAGATAAGAAAACTTACAAGCAAATAAAAGCTTGGATAGAGGCAGGTGTAATCGACAAAGGAACGTTCAAACCAACCAATAAAGGCACACCTCAAGGAGGTGTTATTTCACCTCTGTTAGCAAACATTGCCTTTATGGGTATGGAAACTATGTTGAATGAATGGGTTTGTACGTGGAAAGGAGGTAAGAGAAAAAATCTCCAAAGCCTAACCATAGTCGTATATGCAGACGATTTTGTTATTCTGCATAAATGATAAAGAAATAATTGAAGAAGCCAAAAGAAGAATTGCAGATTGGTGTAAGACCAAAATGGGAGTTGAGTTGAATATGGACAAAACCCACATATCACATACATCAAATGGTTTTGACTTCTTAGGTTTCAACATAAGACAATACACAACAGCAACAAACAAGAAAGGGTTTAAAACCTTAATCAAACCCAGTAAGAAAAGTATCAAAGCACATTGTAAATCAATAAAAGAAGTAATAAGAAAGCATCGTTCAGTATCACAAGCAGTCGTGATAGACAAATTAAATCCGATTATAGCTGGCTGGGCCAATAACTTTAGCCATGTGATATCTAAGGATATTTTTGGTGCTGTTGACAGTCATGTTTGGATAAAATTATGGCAATGGTCAAAAAGAAGGCATCCATACAAAGGATTGAAATGGATAAAGAATAAATACTTCAAGAGAATTGGTACAAGGAAATGGGTATTTACGACTAAGGTAAAAGACAAAGCTCATACGTTGAAGAAACACGCCGACACCAAAATAGTTAGACATATCAAGGTGAAAGGCACAAAACACGTCTACGATGGTGATAAGGTTTATTGGTCAGTGCGTGGCCAAAAAGACCCCACCGTAAGTACAAGTGTCAGAACGCTATTAAAAAGGCAAGATGGCAAATGTACTTGGTGTAACCGTCATTTTAGATTTGATGATGTTATGGAAGTTGACGTGTGACCCGTTTCATGTAAAGTACAATAAAATGTGCGTAACATGAGCTCAATTTGGTAGTTTTAAAGCCTTATTGTGATAATTCAAAGATTGTGAGATTAAAGCTA
>JAYQWI020000295.1:0-6708 GCA_035871815.2 Candidatus Parabeggiatoa communis | reverse complement strand
ATTGAGGGACGCTTTTAAATGGAGTTCTTCTTCCAGTATTTCTTCAATTTCAATTTTCTTGTTTCACGCCGGCGCGTGGGGACGAGAAAATGTCTGAATCAGAATTTACAGAATTTGAGAATTTACAGAATAAAACCCTTTAGTTTCAACACCATTCTGAAAATTCTATAAGTTTGCAAATTCGGATTCAGACAAAAAATTCGTTAAATCCTGTTCAAACCTCCCCAGCAAGCCGGCGCAGGATAGCATTAATAATCGCAGCATCTTGCCAACCCAACGGCTCACACAATACCATCTCATCTCGCTCGCCTTCTAAGATGCGCTGTGTGGCAGCCCCTATATTTTTCCAATCTGCTCTTTTTGCCATTTGTTCTAAGACAGGTTTTAGCTTTTTCCTTGCCTCTGCATCATCCACAGCAGCAAGCACCCCAGCAATCAACCATTCATATTCCTGCAATTGATACCGCGCCCCCTGAAACTCCTGATAGGCTTCCCGCGACTGGCGATGATATTCAGAGGCTTTAGCAGTGTCATTCTGTTTTTCGGCAATTTGTGCCAAGATATCATAGGTTGTCCAAATTGTTGCCATTGCCGGGTTTAAAGTTTTTTTAATTGCTAAGGCTTTCTCAGCCAATTGTTGGCCTTCGGCTAAACGGTTGCCTTGGTTTTGGATGAGCTCAGCAAGGTGGCTTAAATTTATTGCCATATCTTTAGGATTATTAAGCTGTTTATCAACCTTAATCGCTTTCCGACACCAGGCTTCAGCATCTGCCAATTTTCCCCTCTTTTGCATTAATAGGGATAAATTATACCAAGTTTGGGCAATGCCGACTAAATTCCCTTGTCTTTCATCAATATTAGCAGCTTGTCGATAGGCATGTTCGGCAGCTTCCCATTGTTTGGTTTGTTCATACACTACACCTAATTGATGCCAACAAGCGGCTTCACTATCGGGTTCATGGAAACGCTGAAAAATGGCTAAAGCGATTTGATAACGTTGTTCGGCTTCGGCTAACTTGCCTTGAGCTATAGCTAAGCTGCCAAGTCCTACTTGTATCACCACTTCTCCTCTTGAATCACCAATTTCTTGGACAATTCTTAAACTTTGCACATAAGCCTCTTGTGCGTCTTTATAACGTCCCATGTCTGTCAGTAATTTGCCTAAATCGCTGTATAAAAGTCCGGTTTGGCGTTGTACGCCCTTATTTTGTTCTAATTTCAGAGCTATCTCTAAACCCTGTTGATAATAAGTGACAGCTTGCTTGGCTTTTCCTTGTTGAATAAAACAACGGCCTAAATATCCTAAAGTGACACAATGCTTATAACTGGCTATCGTGCCTAAGCCAGTTAAAATATCAGTAAAAATATTGCCTGCTTCGCTATAATCCCCCGCATAGAACAATTGTTGGCCAACACTGTGTTTGCTTGAATACCAGTTTTGACTCCCCACTTTTCCCGCCAATTTGGTTGCTTGCTGATTAAGTTGATCCAAGTCATCTTGCAGTCCGAAAAAATATAAAAACATATTCATGTAAGTCACAAACTCCACAGCATAATCGGTTTCTTCGGTTAACGCTCCTTTGACTGCAAATAATAAATTGGGGAATTCACGTTTTACAATGGCACGGGTTTCAAGTGGATTTGGATTATCTGCAACACACAAATCATGCGACAATTCATAATAGCGGCGTTGATGACGGTGGCGTAAATCCTTGTTGTCTGATTTTAAGAGGGCGCTTAAGCTCGGATGAAATTGGAGATATGGCACATTAATATTAGGCAAGGTTTCTACTTGGATTAACCCGGTGGTTTCTAACAAGAACAGTAATTTACCCCATTTTTCTAATGGCATTTCAGTGATTACCAATAACATCATTTCTAATGCCCCACCCTGAAACACCCCTAAACTAGGCAACAAGCGCCGCGCCTCATCATCCAATCTATCCAACGACAAATTCAAAGAAGCCAATAACCGATTATCTGGCGTTTCCTCAAGCAACGCCTCTAAACGTTCTCCCAATTTATCTGGCGTAACTTCTTTTAAGCGACTCGCCAATAAGCCAATTGACAAAGGATGAAAATCCACCTTTTGAAACAATCTTAACAATTCATCCCGTTTAGGTGGTTGAACTTGCGGCGGTGGCGGCAATTTCATTAAACGTTCGAAATACTTTAGCGCATCTTCGTTTGACAAACCTTGCAAGGGCAAAGATTGATGTATTTTGTTTTGAGTTTCAATTGGATAATCGGGATGGTGAAAATCTGGAGTGCGCGTTGTCATCAATACCCGACATTGACCAATTTCAGACCATGCTTTTGCTACCGTCAATAATTCATTTAACGATTCTGTGCTTAGGGCCTCCAAATTATCCAAAATCAGCAAAGTAGCTTGCTGCGCCAACGCCGCCGTCGCCGCTTGTGCATCCACTAAACTTTTATCCAAAAGCGTCGCCAAGGTACTCACCGCCCAGCCAACAGCATCCACTCCCTGAAATGCGGCATAATCCACAAAGCACACTTTCTCAAATAAGCCCGTGCGGTACAACCATTGCCCCGTTTCGATAGCCAAATAGGTTTTACCCTGTCCACCAAAACCACAAATGGTAAAGCGGCGCGTCTTGTCTTGGACGAAAGCGCATTCAATTTGCCATAATTCTTGAGTGCGCCCCCAAAAACCAGCCTCTTGCAAAGTGCGTAAATTACCCCAATGAATCTCAGCCTGTTTTTCTACTTCAATAGGCTTCGTCAACAAAGGGGTATCTTCACCTGCTTGATACAATGCCGGTAAAAACCAATCATATAATTTTAGGGTGACGTGTTCTTGCCCCCGTTGCAGTTCAATCCGATCTGGCTTTTGGTACAAATCACTCCGCGCATTATCTAGGGCCTCGCCGATACCCTTTCCGCACGTAAGATGTTGATAAAACGCCGAAAATAGCGCACGAGTCGCGTTGACATGCACCGAATGCGTCATCGCGATGACGCTTGCTACACCGGCATGAGTCAGTTGCACCGCCACCGTACCCATTGGCTCTTCACTATCTCCTATCGCTGCCGATTGACACGCGGATAGAATGACTAAGGGAATATTGGCTGAGCCTAAAATCAAACCGAGTCCAGTAGCGGGTACAAGGTGTTTAGTCCAACTGCCTTGATCAGTAAAAAGCAAGTACCCCATTGATGCCTGTGAATCAAAAGCACCATGCCCGTCAAAATGGAGAATGTCGATAGGCGGTTTCGTCTTATCTTTTAAACGCGCCCTCAAATTGCCTAAAGTCGCGGGGCGCAAAAATTCTACTTCAATAATCCGCCCAGTTTGATCCAAGGCATCCAAGACGGCTATTGGATCAGTACGCGGATCAATAAACCCTGCGCCCTGTGGACGACTGACGACAAACAGTAAATGTAAACGGTTTTTCGCTTTGATTGCTAAAGGTTTTTTGGCTTCATCCCTATTGGCTAATCGGCGACGTATCGAAATACGTGGTGTGTCATGGAATAAATAGTTATCATTAAAACGCAATAATTCCCACGGTAATGATAAAATCGCTGGGTGGCTGGCACTTATCGTCAATAATCGGCCCACATTGGTTTGGCTATGGAATTGCTCAAAGAGTTGAGTGGCCTTATCGTTGTAAAATACTGATTTTAATAAGCTTTCGCCCAATAGGGGCAATCGTGCCGCGATTTTATCAGCCCGTTTATCATCAACATCGGTTGTATATAGATAAGCGTACACCTCTAAGTACCAGCGGATGTCTTTTTGATCTTCCTCAGTGACGGGGGATTGAAAATTTAAGGGTTCAGAATGTTGCTCGTTAAAATGGATGATGACTTGGTTTTCAGAGGGAAATTCTAGGTTGAGTTCTTGGGGCATTGTGTATTCCTTTTTTTAAAAAATGGTACAATCATTTCATAGCAAAGGCCTTAAATTCGTTTATTTCCAAATTCGTTGTACTTCATTCGTTGTACTAAATAATAAGTGATGTTTAAATGAACACGATTTCGATTAATGATATTCAACAACGGGGTATTGCAGCCCTATCAAATGCCTTAAAATCTGGTCCGACAAAAATTGTCGAACCTCATTCTCCCGTTTATGTGGTACTCACTGAGGCTGAGTATTTTAATTTAACCAAACCTGTTGCTCAGCAAACTGGTGTATTAGATTTGTTTGCACAAGCCGGTACTCGTTCACGAGAAGACATTGATGCTGCGTTTAAAGCGGAACGAGAGGCTTTGGACGAAAAATTAGTTTATTTTTAGATGCTTGTGTTATTATCTACTTAGTAGAAGCGGCAGAACCATAATCGTCCACACCAAATAACAAATCACCGTCCTCTCTTTGCTTGGAGCCAAAAGTTGCCCACAGGGGTACTTCTCTAAAAGCACCGCTGTTGTCGATCAAGCACGGAATATTAATCAGCCATTTCACGGATGAGCCAGTTCTTTCCATTTCTATGGTGGGTAGCTCTTGACAATCACTTCCATTTTCTTTTCTATCCTTCGCGCCCTCGTATGGTTGCGGCATTTCTGAATCAACGCCATCACCCACTGCCCACACATCAATGGGCAGTTTTGATTTAGCTATGAGATTGAGCAGCCTTTGCCAATGTCTTTTGTCATCGGACGATTCCAAGATCAGCACTATTCCAGCCCGTTTATCAGTTTGATGGGAATAATGAGTACTCTGTCCAACAGCCTCATACCAGTTATCGGCAAAATCCATTTCGACAGCATGTGTTTCGGTGACGCAATCACAACGGGTACCATCTTCCATCACTACCTCTGTCTCGCTACTCTGTTCTTGACACCATTGTTCTTGGTACCATTTTTCATTGTGAAGCGGTTTGGCCTGAACGGCGTATGCACTTAACAGTGATGCCATGATAACCATAAAAGTTATTACCCTTTTTTTCATAATTCCTCCAGTTGATTTGAGTTGTGACACTGTTTTTGCTAATGATAAGCAATAGTGAGATTACATTAAAAGACAAGTGATTACCAGAACCTTTTGGTGGGCAACATGTTGCCCACCTACATTGGAACGAAAAACCCTATTGATTACAATATTTATCAGCAAACGGTTTCAATCCAAGATGAATAATATAAACGGTGATGGCAACCGCTAACACTTGTAATCCCATCCCTGAAAAACCCATCACGGCCAATAATCCCGCTAATCTTTCTAAAAGCGATACTTTATCTACGCCGCCAAACTGTTCATATTCCTTTCGCAAATCACTGTCGGCATCGCAGAGTATTTCTTTCGCCTTGTCTGCAAACTCTTGTAAAAAAGAAGGCGCTTCTTTTTTCGTGTTGTCTTCAATGGCTTTGCGCTGTTTGGGTGGCAAGTCATCATCGGGCTGCGGCGCACTGAACAATTGAGTGTCACCTCGTTTGCTCACTTCGAGTGTATAGCCTTTGCCTAAGTCACGCAGTTGCTCATCAACTTGCGCTGAGAGGTTGGCGAGTTGTTCAGTCGTGAAAATGTCACTCATTATATAATTTCCTTTTGTTGTGGATTGTGATTAAATTTAAAAAGGGGTTAATGACTTGATTGATGCTGTGTTGGAGTTCGCAAGCTCACTCCAACCTACATTTGTGGTATTTTATTTTTTTGGACTTACCTTATTTTCAAAAAATGTTAATTTTGTTAATGTTATACTGTGTATTCTCAATAAACTTAACCATTAAAGGGGTATTATGATTAAACATTTCGTTAAAAATTTCATTGCCGGTATGATTGCCATGTTGCCAATCGTCAGCACACTGATTACCTTGTGGTTCATTGAAAGAAGCCTTTCATTATCTGGTATCGCAGATTTGGCGTTTTATTTTCCAGGATTGGGCATTATTATAGCCCTTGTGGCGCTCTATTTGGTTGGTTTAGTGGCGACTTCTTTTCTTGGCAAGTTTATTTGGAATGCTATTGATCTCATTTTTGAACGCATCCCGGCGATTGGGCAAATATACAAAGCCATTAAGGAGATATTGGGGTATGACACTGGCGATGAAGCCGTGTTTAAGGCGGTTGTGCTATATAAAGATGCGGCAAGTGATTCTGAAGAAATCGGTTTGGTGACTAAGGAATATCAAGATGATGAGGGTTGCCACAAGTCATTTGTTTATGTTCCAAATTCGCCTACACCGACAAGTGGTCGATTGGTGATAATAGACTCAAATAAATTGAAGGAGATTGATATGACTCCCAATGAAGCGCTGAAAATGATTTTAGCGGTGGGGAAAATGGATATGAAAATGACTGCCATTAATTTGCCCAATTCAAGTATGGGAGACAACAAAAACACGTTACCCACCCTAGAGGAAATGGTGGGCAACAAAAACTCGTTTCGAGGTTGATGTTTTTGCGCGCAAAAACTTTAACCTCGAACTCACCCTACAAAATACTCGAAGTTAAGGGTTTAAAATCTCGGAGACGGGTATTTTAATCTGGGGTAATTGTGAGGGGATGAGTGTTTGTCCAGACTCAAAAATGCGTTTATGGGTATAGCCATTTGCGCTTGGGTTCAGATAGACTTCAATTTGAAATTCATTTAAATCAATTAGCCAACATTCGATAATGCCATCCTTGGCATAGAGGGGTATTTTTTCATCGCGATCATGTTTGAGTGTGGTATCTGACACTTCTATCAGTAGGAAGATATCATCTGCTGTTGGGTGTTGTTTTTGATAGAAATGGGAGGC
>JAYQWI020000294.1:0-3143 GCA_035871815.2 Candidatus Parabeggiatoa communis | reverse complement strand
TTGTCCGATAGTTCTAAAGTGCATTTTAAATTTTTATCCTTACCGCTTTACTTAGTGGGAGAATTAAGGCGGTTGGTTGAATCTCTATAACTTGATGATCAGGTTTTTTGATATATTTTCTCACGCTTCGCGCGAAGACGCTAAGTAAGTACTGAACCACAAATAAACAGGTATTTTACCGCAAAGAGACGCGAAGCTTCGCGTCTCTAATTACAAATAAACATTGCTTCTATTAAAATACCTCAAAATTTATGGTTCAGTACTTATAATATAATGATTTGGCACCGCAGCGCCGCCGTGAAAAGCGTGAGTACTTTGCAAATTAAAGGTGGGCAACAACGTTACCCACCCGACAGTTGATTGTTGATTTTATAACGCAATAATGGGATATTCATTGCTCTGATTCCGAAATATCTTGTTCAAAAAAATAAATCCCGATACCGGCCTGTTTACGTCCAGTTCCTTTGACTTCTGGATTGGCATCGCGATCTTGTTGAACTAACCATTCATTGAGTTCTTCTAAAAGGGCTTGCCCATGCTGCTTGGTTAATCGCTTTAATTCAGGTAGGGCTGAAACGGGTAAGTTATCGTAAGCTACCTTGCGTTGAAAATAAGCGTCTTGTGGCTCACAGATTAAATTATGATCAATGGTTGCAATCAAGAAGGCGACATCGGTGCCTAAAATGTTTAATTTATCGGTTTCGCTGGTTTGTGGAATATAGGCCCGTTGCAACAAACGAATACGGCCATCTTTTAAACGGGTTACCGCATTGACTCGTAGCAATTCATCCAAGATAGCGCGTGCTGGCACATCACCACTATATTGATTAACCAGTAAACTGAAAGTAGGCCCTTCGCCCTCCATCGGCAAAATAGCCGGTTCACACCAACCATCCTGAAAACTGCGATCTTGTACCCAACCATTAATGACTCTTGCAGCCCGGTTATAACGTTCTAGGGTGCCCACATCAGTCGGCCCAGGTTTTTCTTTAACCCCTTTCACCTCTTTACGCGAGAGGCCCGTGAGAACAGAAACCCTTGAATCGGTTTGTTTTTTACCTTGAATACGAAATTCCTGGGTAGCCACATCGACATAAACCCATTTTGCTAATTCCGAAAACGTACCAAATGGCATACCGTTACGGAGCAGAATACGAATCAAAGGATATAACAATTTTTGGACAGCATAACCGAGTACCTGTCTGACTTCATTCATCTTGAGGCCTCATGTTCAGTTATCAGTTATCAGTTATCAGTTATCAAAATATTGATATTGCTACAAGGAATTGGGCAACCACAAGGGATTGCCCCTACAATATTTTTGTTATTTTTGTTATTTTTGGGTCAATAAATCCTAAAACGATATGACTTTTTAGGCTATGTGGATTATATTTAAATTATTCAAGCCGTCTCTCTCTTTTTAATTTATTATCAAATAATGGCCTATTTATAAATAATTCATTAATAATCAATAGGTTATTTCATATTGTGTCTTTTATTTACGATCTAAAACCAATCTCACGCAAAGACGCAAAGGTGCCAAGCGCGAAGAACGTCTATATTTATTAATAATATGCCTAGCATTGAGCAGTTGATTCAAAGTGATACGATGCACTCTTTTTATGCGCTAGTTTATACCCCTAAACGCGAGCAGAGTCGCAATCGTTTTCCTGATAATTGTGTGTTTAAAATGGAGTCGGAACAGGCGGCTAAAATGGGCGCGGAACCGGACAAAAATCTTTATCCGGCATTGATTTGTGGGCCTTCAAGATCGTCGGAAGGGGTTATGTTGTATTATTTATTAGAATGGTTGGATTGAGATTTGAGCTGTTAGGCGGAATCAGGCGAACTCATTTTATTCAAATAGAACGCTGATTGTATTGATAAGGGTTTGAATTGGTGGTGATTAGAGGATTTTTCGATTTGATTCAATATCCAGGGCAAGCACAAGGGCTTGCCCCTACAAATAATTAATGTCTTTCACGCCAAAGGACGATAACAGATCATTGTGTCGGGAGTTTCATTCGCTGGTTCGGGAGTTTCATCCTCGATTCTTCTGGGCATGAGGCATCGTCACCCACGTTTACCCAATACCAATTTTGGGCTATCGAACCGTCGCACTTCGCAGCGATCACCGTATTGTCGTCTCCCACCACGGCGCATTGGTTTCCTTCGTTCCAATACCCATTTTGGAGGGTACCCACTTGTCCGTTAGCGACAAATGTCCAGCTTTGAGCTTGTAATGCTTTGTTACATGCGTTTGTCACTACCGAGGTTTCGGAGTTCATGTCCAGACAGGGCTTACCAAAGCCTTCATACGCATTTTGGAGGCCTTCCCCCCAAGGCGAATTTTGGTGCCACTGTTGGGCTATCTTATATTCAGCACAGTCTGAGACTTGAACCATTCCATTTACAGCGCCCGTCGTGGCATCCAAGCACATGTTCGTCGCGCAATTTTTCGCCCACAACTGTGCCATTGCTGAACTTGATAGCGCAGACATGGCACAAAATCCAACCATCATAAAGACTGTTTTCAAACGCATAATATATTAGTTCTCCGATAATAAATGATTAACCATTACAATTATAGCCTTTTTTGATTTGGCGAAATACAGGGCAACCACAAGGGCTTGCCCCTACAACTGATGTATTTATGCCAAAGGAAAATGCTATAACGCGATGCTCTGTAGTTACTTCACACTTGAGCAAACGCACTGTATACCCATAAAACGAATCTTGTCAAGTGTCAAGATTCAAATATTCAAATTATCACTTATATCGTATTTTGACGAAGCCCTGATTTTAATCTATATTTAGTACAGCGGATTTTCGGATTGAACGGATTGATGAGAGGACTGTTTTCATTTATTGGGGTAGAAACGTGATTAGAGACGCGATGCCTCGCGTCTCTACAAAGGAGATTAATACAAGTGAATAAAACGATTTTGAGTTATTTGTTGATGTTGTTAATGGCTTTTCTCTCTATAGGCAATGCTTATGCTGTGTCTAAGCGGAATGCGCTGGAAAGGGGGCCTCTTTCTAATAGTCAAGATACTCAGCAAGCGGCCTTTTTGCTTTTGGATATCGAGAAATTGGATGACGTGATGGGTGTGACTGATGTGGATGAAACGGGCCACACTTTA
>JAYQWI020000293.1:0-1769 GCA_035871815.2 Candidatus Parabeggiatoa communis | reverse complement strand
GGTTATTAAAGGGTAAAGAGCAGTTAGACGTGAGACTGTTTGAAAGAACGCCCAGTATTGTTGGCCGACTGTGGTCTTACCATTTTTCCGATATCCCCAATCATGTGGCAGAATTGGGGGGGCAGGGTTTTTATGAAGTGCAGCAAAATGTTTATGGTCTATGTACCCAAGAACTGTGCTTGGAAACCATTCCTTGTCCATCTTATACTGTAGGCAATATTCAATATTTGCGTCGTCATCATTTCAATTTTGATCAATACGTTCCCAAAGATCTGCCCCCTAATTATTATCCCGATGTGATCCCGTACTTTCTCAAGGACTCCGAAAAATGCCAGTATCCATCTACGCTCGTACAAAATGCCCTTGAAGAAAGTGTACATGGTACCAAGGCACTTACCCAAGCAATATTAAAGGCCATAGAAGCGGATGACTGGTCCACTGCTCTGAAAGGAATTAACGCACTGACCGCTTACCTACGCGAGGCAAAAATTGGCGACCAACCCATCTATGAATGTGGTTTTTGGAACCAGTTAGCCAATAAACTCAGCATTGAAGCTTACCACCTAGCTTCTCTGGGCGTTGCACCGACATCACCAGACTATAACTGGAATCTCTATGATGCGTTTTTAGGATTTTGGATAACATTTGTACTTTCAGTCACAAAAAAAGCATCGTTTGTACAATTACAAAAAGGCTACCAAGCCTTGCCTGAGGAACTGCTTAAGAGATTTACTAATATGGGGGGCAAACGGCAGTTGCGACAACAACTTTATAGTTTGCAAACTGAGGTTTGCAACGACGAGCAACTGATTGCCTTGACCGTTGGCACCCCCGGCACCTCGGAACGTGAGGTATTGTATGCCCGTTACCTGGTGTTGGCCATGCCCCAGCGTGCCTTACAAGGACTTGAACAGGACAGTTTCATATTCCAAAACGCACAATTCAAAGCCGATATCGATACCGTAATGGCCGTCCCCGCGAGTAAACTCTTTCTAACTTATCAGGCACCTTGGTGGAAATCTATTCCCTGTGCTGAAGTGCCAGAAACACAAATTACGGAGGGTTTCTCCAGCACTGACTTGCCCATGGAAATCTGCTACTATTTTACAGGTGAATCGGATGGAAAGTCATTGTTAATGGGTCTTTCAAGCGAAAGTTACAAAACAAAATTTTGGAGTGGTTATCTGCCGGATACCTGCTATCCCCCGGCTGCACGACATCTCTGTGCGTCAGAGCGCCAAGTGATGGAGGCACAACGACAACTGACAGAGCTGCATAATTACACTATACCTGAACCGCTAGAAGCCATTTACCGTAATTGGGCAAACTACCCCTATGGCGGTGGCTGGCATCGTTGGAAGCCACACTTACGCAGTTGGGAAGTCATTCCACGTATTCGTCAGCCAGTACCAAGCAGTCATGTTTTTCTGTGTGGTGAAAGTTACTCCAATCAGCAGGGATGGGTAGAAGGGGCCATCAACAATGCCGAAGTCATGTTAGAAACTCATTTTGGTTTACAACGGCCCGATTGGGTTGAGTCTGATTATGATTTTGGGCCTTAATATGATGTATTCAGATAATGATGTCATTCCCGCCAACGGATTTATTAGATTACTCTTTTAGCATGCTTTAGTTTATAGAACAAATTATTCTGATTAATAACGGATTTTGGGAACACCATTCATTAATGTGATTTTTCCTTTTTAAATCCCTCACCAAAATCCCTTAGAAGAGAAAATTATTTCGTATCGAAAAATCAATAAACGAAA
>JAYQWI020000292.1:0-5551 GCA_035871815.2 Candidatus Parabeggiatoa communis | reverse complement strand
CTTTGATCAAGGAGTTTCCACACTTTGATGATAGTGGTTTTCTCTTCAACACCGCTGATGATTTCTTCAAACCAGAGGTGAGCGGTAGCGGTAGCGATTTGGATTTCCATAACAGCATCATCAAGTGGCGCGTTAACGAGTCCGATATTTTTACTTTGTGAGTAAATAAAGTGGGTTTTGATAATACCCAGTATGCCAGCAAACAGTATGATTGCAGAGGCCGATAAAAAACCGAATAACAATTTTCTTTTAACCATCATGATATCAAGTACCTTTAAAATTTATGATTATAATGGATTCTGTTGATATCTTATATCTGGTGAGTTTTCAGTTAAAAAAAGCTTTTCAAATTTGAATGGGCTGTAGGGTAGGCTTCGATTGTTGCCCACCATTCCTAAACTGGCCCTATTAGATATTCAGATGATTAAAAATGCCACCCTTTTTGAAATTATTTTTCTAAATATATATAGGATAAGTGCATGGTTATTATCAATGTTTAATTATTAATCTGTAATTATCTTTTATTCAATTTAAAATAACATATCCTTTTCCAATAAAGTGGGGAAATATTGGGTTTTAGAGTGTGAAGAAAGGGATTGGGTTGGGGAATTGGGGAATTTTGTTCTTGCATTAAAGAGATGATCAAGTCTATAATTTTTCTATCAAATAAACATAACCCCTGAAAAAGAAATACCATCGTTCAAAGTCGCCTAGTACAGCGAATGACGGGCCGATAAACGAATAAGGCCCAGTATTTATCCCGCCGTATCGCTTATCCTAAACTAAAACACTAACATAAAACATTGCTAAATTAATAGGTACGAAGTAAATAGATATGCATTTCAAATACAAGGCGTTTATCAATCTTATACCTAATTGTCCGCCTGAAGACTCTCAATCTCAAGAAATAACCGCTTTCAGATTTGTTTTTGAAGCATTGAATCACCAGAATAATTTTATACCCGTTCTGCTGATCAACCCGCCGCGTATCAATACGCCTAAATTTAAGAAAGACACTGATAAATGTGCAGGATATGCTTTATCATTTTTTGATACTTTAGAAAATGCCAAAAAACGATATTTTGAACTCAAATATAAAAGAGGCCTGAAAAATATTCACAAGATATTAGGAACACATATTGCTCAAGGATTGATACTTGAAAATGACGGTGTTATTTCTAAAGTCGATAAGCATGGCCATTTCAATTTACATGAATTTGAAGAAGTTGATTTAAAAAGTCAATTTGAAGTTTGTGCTATTGTGGAGGACAAAAATCATGGAAACGCTTAAAGGTTTTAAGTTGGATAAATTTACACTGAAGTTGGAACATATCGCTGACTTAATCTCTTTTAATGGCCCATTATTATCACTGTTTGAAAACGACTTTGGTGAAAATTATTTTTATTGCTGGTGTGATGTTGATGAACGTTATAATCGTTGGTTAGTTTTCCGAGTGAGTTATGAACAGCTCAGGCGTTATTTAATGGAACAGATTTCTTTGCATGATTTAACACTCAATCCAGTTGAAGGCTTTGTGTATTGTTTAGATATTGACAATGCGCTTCAATATCAAAATGTCTATTTGTTACGCCCCACAAATTTACCTGAAATGTATATTCCGAGTACAGATTCCTACTACGATCTGGAATCTGAATTAGAAGAGGAAGAGAAAAAGGCCATTTTGAGCCGAGTCTTAACCGCAGCAAATACCGCAATATATTCCCTCCAAAAAATGATGTAAGTACTGAACCACAAATAAACAGGTATTTTACCGCAAAGAGACGCGAAGCAGAGCAAATCTACAATTCGCGGTTTCGTTCCGACGCGATGCTTCGCGTCTCTAATTACAAATAAACATTGCTTCTATTAAAATACCTGAAAATTTTTGGCGAAAGTACTTACAATAATAAATTCTCAAAAGTGCCAACAATAGGTATGAAATTCACGCTTTTGAATAATTTGCCTTAGGAATTAAGGCAATCAACCCGCGTAAAGCACGGTTGGTCACTTCTGAATCAGGAAAATAAGCGGACACATCTGGCTCCAGCATTACCGCTCCGTCTTCTAAGGTAAAATAATGGGTTTCCACAGTACCATCATCTTTATGTATTTTGACATGGTGTCCTTGACGATATGCTTGATAATACTTGCCTCGCTCACCTTGTTTGTCGGAGAAATCGTATTCAGGTAAAATATCGTTAATTTCTTCAGTCTTCATAGTATTTTCTCTCTACAACAGTTGCTTTACGGCTACTGATAATCCGAATCCTCATTGTCTCATTATCTAATATTTGTTCAGTATGTACCACCAGTAGCAAACGGTGTCGGGTTGATAAACCTATACTGATAGCGCGTTCTTCTTGTTCGGAATGGTCATCATCCCGATAAGTCAGTAACAATGGATCATTGAATACCGTTTTGGCTTCCTCGAAACTGACCCGATGCTTTTTCAAGTTACTGAGGGCTTTATTTTCATCCCATTCAAATAATAGTTTCACGATAGCCGCATTGCTCCCTATTTTTTGCCATTAATACCTATTCAGGATTGAAATTAAGAATTAATGCTCTGAATCAGAAACGTCGTTCCAAGTTTCACTCTATTTCAGAATTTAAGCATTAACAGAATAAACCATAATTAAATTAATGATTAAGTTTCGGAGTATAAACTTTAGTTTGTCGCTTGGAGTACAAACTTTAGTTTGTCGATTAGAATACCAACTTTAGTTTGTCGATTGGAGTTTTAGTTTGTTTTCGTACAAACTTTAGTTTGTCGTTTTTCGTTCCAAATTTATTTTGCGGCTTGGAGTACAAACTTTAGTTTGTCGATTGGAGTGCAAAATTTATTTTGCGGCTTGAAGTACAAACTTTAGTTTGTCGATTGGAGTGCAAAATTTATTTTGCGGCTTGGAGTACAAACTTTAGTTTGTCGTTTGGAGTTTGGGCGAACATGTAGGTTCGCCCCTACGTGTTCGCCCTCAAAATGATAAAATTATTTTTCTGACAATCTATATTAACCAGTGGGCAAGCACATTGCCCACTCTACCCCGTTAATTAAAACAGTAAAGTGGGCAACTTACCTAATGATTTACTCCGTCAACATATTATTCCAACTGCCTTTTTCAGAGCAATCACCTGTCAGCATCACATTCAAGCGAATTCCCCGACTCAACAGCATTTCTGTCACGCCTTCAATATCCGCATCGGCATACGGGGAGGCATCCGTTGCAAAGAGGATAAAACCGCCCTTCTTGATATGAGGAATCGCCACCTTCAAAGCTTCTACTGAGGCTTCTGGGCAACTTCCCCCACCTGAGGCCTTCAGTTTTGAAACCGCGCCCAATAACAGTTCTAAGTCACCTGTGACAGTAAAGGCCTCAACTTTCACCTCATCTCTAAAAGTCACTAACGCGATATTTGGCGCGATGCTGGGATCAACTTGGGCAATGAATTGCTGTAAGCCCTTGATAATCCCGTTAATTTCTTCCTGCATACTGCCGGTCACGTCGATAACGAATATGATGTCTACCTTCACATCATTTGGGAGGGCGATTTTGGTACGCGCTCTATCAGTGGGAGCGGGATGTTCATTCGCCACCACTTTCGCTTCGTGTGTCAATAACAACAGGCCTAAATCATTAAGCACTACTTCAATCTCAACCGTGATATGACTCAGATCATCTGCATTATCAATGCTCAAGTCTGTCAGTTCGCAAGTGATTGTCGGCCGGTTGCTGAGATCGCAAATCCCATAGTCCGTCTCTATAGACTTCAGTTCAACACCATGAGGCAGTTGCATCACCAATTGAATGTTCGTCGCTGCGCTCGGTGCATAGTGACTTAAATCAACTGCGGCCGTGTAGTGCAAAACACCGCCCATTGTCACCGGATCGGGGCTATCGCTGAGAGACACTGACAAATACGGTATGACTGAAGTCCAAGTCACTTGTATATCATCGGGGTATTGTTCTGCCTTCACGGTGGCCTGATTCACCAAAGCCTTGGCTTGGGTATTGCTGACAACAAGGGCTACCGTCGTTTCCTCACCGGCCTCTAAATCTGCCAAGTTGCAAGTCACCGTGTTAGTTTCTTCAGTGCAATAGCCATCGCTAGAAACAAAGCTGGTTTTTTCTGGCAATACGTCAGTGAGGACAAGCTCGGTGGCTTTGGCACTGCCTCGGTTGGTAACGGTTATCTCGTAAGCCACGTCTTCACCTTGTATCGGCTTGCGTGGTTGCGCGACAACCTTCACATCCATCACCGATTCTGGTTTGAAGTCCGGCTGACATTCTTCTTGGTTATCACTTAGCACACAAGTATTGGGTGCAAAAATATAGCCCTCTTTACTGGCGGTGACAATATATTGACCTGCCGTTAGATCATCCCTTTTCCAGTAACCCGTAGAGTCACTCATTATAATGGTATCACCCACTTGTACCATAACATCAGCAATTGGCTTGTTGAATTTATCATGGATAGTGCTATGAACTAAGTAAGTACCCTTGGCAGGTGGTTCTTGAATTTCCGGCGCGTCTGAAAAAACACTGATTTTGTTAGGTTCATCTTTTCCAACGGTGATTTTTATTGGTGCAAAGTGATGATCATTTTTTGAAGCCGTTAGCGTGTAGTTTCCGGGAAGTAACTCATTGATTTTATAATAGCCATTCGCCTCTGTTTTGACGAACTGTCCAGCCACTTCAACTAAAGCATCAGAAATCGCATGGCCTTCTGTATTGTAAATATAGCCTTCCACAAAATAATAGTTCAGGGGAGAAATATTTAAAAATAATGATTTGCCGCTAACATAGCCTAAACTATCGCTGAGTTGAACCCCTACACGCACCCAGGTATCGTCTGTCACTTCTGTTGGGGCAATATATTTTATTTGACTGAGATAGGATGTGGTGGGAGCAATTTCCAAGTGCCCTTTTTCGGCACAACAATAAAAGTTGGGATGACCACCGTTTTGAGTGTCAACTGTGGCATTGGCAAACAAGATTAGGGATTCGCCCTCATAAATTTGGGCAAGATTTCCTTCGCTGCTTAAACTGACTGTTGGTAAACTGACATTGGATATAGGGATGCCTTGTTCATAATTATCGCCAAGGCATACCACCTTATCGTCGGCATAGACAGGCATGGCAAATATGACGACTAGCCAAACTTGAATAATTCGTGTCAACATGATTCAACTCCTTTATATTTTCGATTGTGATTAAAGATTAGGTAGGGCACTAAGCGTCATAATCACTCACCAAACTCAGTAAGTTCAGAAATAAAGTCTTGTTCATCAAATGGGGTTTAGTTTCTTCACTTTCTTCTAACCAGTACCAACCATCTTTATCAATCCCTTTGTAGATATGGCTCACTTTATCAGACTCATTGCTAATCATGATGCCTTCTTTCAACATATAAATAATCCACTCAGTACCAAAAGTACCTTTCAGCTCAATTAACCCTTCTCCCATAAAGACAGCCGTACCTTGTGGAAATAAGCCAGCCAAAGTCTCATCAGATTCTGGTGTATTTTTTCGCCGAATGGATAATACTTTA
>JAYQWI020000291.1:0-2270 GCA_035871815.2 Candidatus Parabeggiatoa communis | reverse complement strand
CCACCACTGATGATGTGTTGGCCGTTGGGTGTGAAGGTGTAGGAACGGTGATCATAACCCTCGTGTGGTTCTCGTTCAATACTGGCAACCGTGCTATCGTGGTGGCGAATGTCGAGGATGGCATCTTTATAACCATAGTTGCCCCCTTGCCGAGTGCGTAGTGCCCAATCACCGTAAACGTCTTGAGCGCGAATAAACTGATTTTCTCCGTTTGTGATTTGACGGGGAACCGCCAAAAAGGCGTTCACAGCTTTGGGCAGGGTGAGGCGGTGTTCTAGTTCTCCTGCTTGATTGTATTGCTGAATAGGGGTATTCCCCCAACCCAATTCCCGCCCATCCGCAGAAAAGCCCACAGCCCAAGTACTCGCACCCACACCACGGAGTCGTTGCTTGAGATGGCCTTCGCGCAATGACCACAGGTGAATTTCTTGATTATTGCCCCCGCCGGTAGCGACCCACTGTCCATCGGGACTGACGGCCGTTGCCAAAACAATATTATCATGGTCACGATAGGTGACGATTTCTTGGCCGTCGGGGATTGACCAGACGTGGCAGTAAAATGGGCCTTTTTGCATGGCTACTCCCGATACCAAATACCGCCCATCGGGACTAAAGGACAGGCTACCGACTTGCGTGCCTTGATTGGCTAAGGTTTTGATAAAGCGGCCCGTTTCTCCATCCCAGAGGCGAATGGTGTAATCCCAACTCCCAGAAGCGATAGTACCGTCTTGGGGCGAGATAGCCACGGCCGACACATCATCGGTATGGCCGGTTAAGGTGGCCAGCAGTTTGCCATCGGAAACTTGCCAGAGACGCAGGGTGTGATCATCACTGCCGGTCACCACGCGCTGGGAATCGGGGGTGAAGGCGACGGCGTAGAGGGCATCGGTATGTCCCGATAAGCGGTGTTTGGGTGCCAAAGCCCTGCTGTCCAAAGCGTTGGCGTCCAGTTCCCTTATGATGGCCTTGGAATCACCACTGCCGGACACCAAGAAACGACTGTCCGGGGAAAACGCTAATGCAGCCACGACATTGCTATGCCCCTTGAGCAACGCGACTAACTGGCCGCTGGCAAAGTTGTAGAGGCGGATTTCATCATTAGATGTCCATCCCCCCGCAGCCAACCACCGCCCATCTGGGGACAGGGCCATCGCAAAAATCTTGCCTTCAGAGCCAGCACCGATTTGTCCGCGTAGGGTTCTTACTGTCTGGCCGGTTTCTAAATCCCAGACGCGAATCACTTTGTCATCGCCGGCCGAGACTAAATACCGGCCATCGGGGGTGAACGTGACATCTCTGATTAATGCTTTATGTCCACCCGGATCAATTTGGAGGATGGGCGGGGGGGGTGTTTTGGGCGACGGGTGCGGGAGTGGGGAGGGTTGGGTTTGGCGGTGGTGGCGTGTTCCACACATAGAGGCCTACCGCGCAGAAGAGTATGAATAGGATGAGAGTGCTTAGGGTTTTCATCAGGGGTTCCTTTGGGTGAGGTGTGAGTGTGAGAGGGTATTGTATAATAGATTTGGGTTGGGGACAATAAGCTGTCGGGTGGGTAGATCGGAGCGAGCCGAAGGCCAGCGAAGCTAAACCCACCGAATACTTAGTACAGCGAATTACGGGGATGAACGAATAAACCATGAGTACAGTTCAGCGAAGCTTGTGCCTAAACGAATAAACACAATAATATCAATGACTTATTCGTTTATCCCCGTAATTCGCTGTACTCTTTGATATTCCTGATATTTTTCATGGTCATTGATGATGTGCCATAAATCCATTTTTAACTGCATGTTTAACCAATATTCAACACTGGTACCAAAAAGTCGGCTTAAACGCATGGCCATATCAGGTGTCATGCCTTTTTGGCTCTCAACAATTTCATTAATCCTTTGAACAACGGGCACACCGATCCTCTCAGCCAGTTGTTCTGAGCTTAGGTTAAGGGGCTGCATAAACTCTTCTAAGAGCATTTCACCTGGGGTAAAAGGTTTGCGTTTAGTGATGTTCATAACATAAACTCCATTTCAGTGAGATTTTGGAAATGAGCATTAATGATATTGCTCCAGTTTTAAGGCCTTATCTTTAAAACGGTTAATCATAAAACGCCTCCCTTTTCATAGTGGCAATGCCTAACGGATAAGCTCGCGCCATGGTTTCTAAGAAATGTTGTCGTGCCGCTTGTTGTTCAGGTGAGAGTTGACGGGTTTGAACATCAAGCCAGTCTTTATATAGCGTTTCCCGATTGAATAAAGCATACTTATGCTCCGACG
>JAYQWI020000290.1:0-3835 GCA_035871815.2 Candidatus Parabeggiatoa communis | reverse complement strand
ACCATCGACCCATTGAAACGGGAGACCCAATTGTCGTATGACGACTTAAGCCGCTTAGAAGAAAGTGTGGATGCACTCTTAGGTAAATCAAGCCAAACTTTTGATGCCCAGGGCAATCGAAACAGCTTGACCGATCCCAATGACAACACAACCCGCTTTGAGTTTGACACCAGCGGCCGCTTGGTGCAAGAAACGTTAGCCACTGGGGATGCCGTGAAATACACTTACTCGGCTCGCGACGTTCTGGTTTCCATGACGAATGCACGGGGGCAAGAACGTGAATTTGAATACGATGCCGCAGGCCGCCTAACACGCTGGAGCGATCCCGATGGCAGTGTGGCTTACACTTACGATCCCAATGGCAATGTGCTAACCGTCAAGGATGGCAAGGGCACAATTAGCCGTCAATACGACAAGTTAAATCGCGTCACCCAATACACCGACACCCAAGGCAATACTTTAAAATACAGCTATGATGCTGTCGGCAACTTGATCACCTTGACTTATCCAGACGGCAAGCAAGTGAATTATGAATACGATGCCGCCGATCAATTGATAACCGTCACCGATTGGGCGAATCGGGTAACACGCTACGATTACGACAAGCATGGTTGGTTAATATCGATAGTGCGCCCCAACGGCACACAACAAACTCGCGTTTACGATTTGGCTGGGCAGCTTTTGCAACAAAAGGATATCGTGATCAAAACGGGTAAAGTGATCAGCCAATTTGATTTCAGCTACGACGCAGCCGGTAATATCATTGAGGAAAAAACCAGCCGAGAAGCCGATCCGGATATCAACTTGGAAATGACTTACGCCAAGGCCAACCGATTAGCCGGTTATGATGGTGACGCTGTGCAACTGGATGCCGATGGGAATTTGATTCAAGGGCCGTTGTCAGGTGAGATGGCGGATTTTGTGTTTGATTCACAGAATCGCTTAATCCAAGCAGGTGAAACCGCTTATCGCTACGATGCTGAAAATCAGCGCATTGGCGTGAACCAAACCCAATACGTTATCAACTCACAACCCGCTTTAAGTCAAGTGCTGGTTAAAACACAAGCTGATGGTACACAGACGTTTTATGTGTATGGCTTAGGGTTGATTGGAGAAGAAACAGGTGGTGAGTATAGCAGCTATCACTTTGATTTGCGGGGGAGTACAGTTGCTTTGACGGATAAAACTGGGCAAGTGACTGAAAGATTTCAGTATTCGCCTTATGGGTTGCTGCTTAGTGGGGATGCCTCAAGAACGCCGTTTTTGTTTAATGGCATGTATGGGGTGATGACTGATAGCAATGGTTTGTATTACATGCGAGCCCGGTTTTACAGTCCTGAAATGAGAAGGTTCGTCAATCAGGATATTCTGCTTGGGCGTATTACAGAAGGGCAAACGTTGAATCGGTATGCTTATGTGACGGGGCAGCCTGTTTCGTTTGTTGATCCGTTTGGCCTAGGTACATTAAGTTACGATTCGTTTTTTCAAGAGCTTCTTGGTTCAGACTCAATACTTTGGACAACCGAAATGGGTCAACAGTGGTTAAAGAAGTTAGAGAGCCAAGAACTGAACGTGAAAGTTGAACTTGGCAGGCTTTGCCAGGATCCAATCACAGAACTCATAGATGAGCGTGGTTTTCCCACATCTATACATTCACAACACACTAAGCCCGATCATTGGCTAATTACAATTGATTCCAAGCGCAAAATGGGGATAATGGGATCAGAGGGCCCTTTTATCGCTAGTCTTATCCGACTCCTAGTTCATGAACTGGGACACGGAGTTGGAGCAGAGGATAGCGGGGGGAGTTGGTACGAAATGTTCCCCTGGTTTCGTTCCGACGATTACATGATGGATAACGTTAACCAGTGGGAAAATCCTTGGATGGAAGAGTTAGGTGAAACGATTCCTCGTATTCTCTACTCTCCCGTCACAGAACTTTGTTCTTGTGAGAGGTGATAAAGCCATGCTGAGTAGAAAGAAGATTAAGTCAAGTCTCCTGATTTTTTTAGTCGGATTGCTATTATTAACGACTGGATTTGGTTTTGTGAGCGGTTACGCACAATACTATATAGCCGCAGTGTTACATGAGAAGGGTTATTTTTTGACGGCCCGTTATTTTTATCAATTGGCGATTCACCGAGAGGTTAAAGAAAGTTATTATTATTTGGGTAACATGTACCTTTATGGACAGGGTGTTGAACCAAATGCTCAAATAGCACTTGAGTACTTTGAAAAAGCCGTTATAAATGGAGATGTTTACACCAATTTTGCTCTCGCGAACCAATTTTTGAAAGGAAGGAATGGATTTGAGCTCAATCCCTTGAAGGCATACTATTGGTTTAAAGTAGCTGAATGCCAGACGGGAAGGTCTGCCTCGTTAGACACCCATTGGATTAAGAAACGAAATCCACATCTTGTCGAAACAATTGAACAGTTGGGTGAGCCTTGCGATTACATGTATACTGACTTTTCTAAAAATCTTGGCCCCTCCAGGGCCACTTGTGACCAGTGGTTAAAAGGGAAATAGTCGGCTTAGCGAGCGGATGGATGGGTTTCGCTATATCGAAACCCATCTTGTAGTGACTGGTAAGTTGGAGCAGAGGATAGCGGGGGGTTGGTACGAAATTATCCCTTGGTTTCGTTCCGACGATTACATGATGGATAACATTAAGCAGTGGGAAAATCCTTGGATGAAAGAGTTAGGTGAAACGATTCCTCGTATTCGCTACTCTCCCGTCACGGAACTATGTTCTTGTGAGATGTGATAAAGCCATGCCGATTCTAAAGAAGATTAAGTCAAGTCTCCTGATTTTTTTAGTCGCCTTGCTATTATTAACGACTGGATTTGGTTTTGTGAGCGGTTATGCACAATACTATATAGCCTCTGTATTACACGACAAGGGTTATTTTGTTACAGCACGTTATTTTTATCAACTGGCTATTGCTCGAGAGATTAAAGAAGCTTATCATTATTTAGGTGTTATGTATCTTCATGGGCAGGGTGTTGAACCAAATGCTCAAATCGCTCTGACATACTATGAAAAAGCCGTGATCAATGGAGATGTTGAAGCCAATTTTGCTCTTGCGAACCCATTTTTGAAAGGAACTAATGGATTTGAGCTCAATCCCTTGAAAGCCTATTATTGGTTTAAACTAGCTGAATGCCAGACAGGAAGGTCTACCTCGTTAGATACCCTTTGGATTAAGAAACGCAATCCACATCTTGTCGAAACAATTGAACAGTTGGGTGAGCCTTGCGATTACATGTACACTGACTTTGCTAAAAATCTTGGCCCCTCCAGGGCCACTTGTGACCAGTGGTTAAAAGGGAAATAGTAGGCTTAGCGAGCGTCTTGATGCGAAACCCATCAAGACGCTCGTGACTGGTAAAATCATCAGCCATTTTGCGAAGGCCTTCGCTGGCAAAACAACTTATCGCGTTGATGCCGAAAATCAACGGATTGGGATCAACCAAACCCAATAGGTTTACAACTCACACCCCGCTTTAAGTCAAGTGTTGGTTAGACTTGACGCTGTCACAATTTGAGCTTTTTTAAAAGACTGAAACTTGAGTGTTAATAGTGAATTGAGTTCATCGAAGTAAGTAAGTACTGAACCACAAATAAACAGGTATTTTACCGCAAAGAGACGGGAAGCATCGCGTCTCTACAATTCGCGGTTTCGTAGAGACGCGATGCTTCGCGTCTCTAATTACAAATAAACATTGCTTCTATTAAAATACCTGAAAATTTATGCTTCAGTACTTATCAGCGTAAATCATGACAATCAGGGCAATCAGCGTTCTATCACGTTTTTAGATTTGCTCGTACCT
>JAYQWI020000289.1:0-2447 GCA_035871815.2 Candidatus Parabeggiatoa communis | reverse complement strand
TGCGGATTATGATGGTTACTATATACAAGCTGATTATTTTTTAACGGGCGAAACCCTTTCTTATAAAAGGGGTCACTTCAACGTTTTTAATCCTAAGTCAGCGCACAATGCTTGGCAACTGGTCACCCGTTTTAGTCAGATTGATGTCGCTGACAATGATAAAGGCATTGAGGCCAATAATATCACTTTGGGTGTCAACCACTACGTAAACTCACAAATTCGCCTTTCAGCTAACTATATTTTGACCGATGTCAAAGGCCCGGATACTGAAGAACTGGGCAAAAAAAAGGCTAATGCCTTATCACTGCGTTTACAATATCTTTTTTGAAAATCGCGATTTAAAAAGTGGCAACCACAAGGGATTGCTCCTACAAATTGCTAAAAAATCCAACCAACGGCCCAAGTTGGGCCCTCTGGGGTTGGGCATTTAATATTATTCGCTATTCGCTATTCGCTATTCGTTATTCAACATTTTAAATCTAAATATTATTTGAGGGAGTCCCCAAAAAATAATTAGCCGAAATGCCAATTTAAGCAGGTGTTGTGTCAATGCCACCTTCGTTTTCGATGTTCAAGTTTTTGCGCGCAAAAATTTGAACGTCGAAAGCTCGGGCGAACACGCAGGTTCGCCCCTACAGCCCCTGAATACGCGGGGTTTAATTTATTTTTTGGATATTCCTTACTTATCATATTGGTTTCATCATTTTGTCATCAATCTGTCAAAAAGTTTTATTAGAATGATTTAAGATCGGATATTTCATAAATCGCAAATTGTTTATCTAATCGGTTGATTTATAATATTAATATTGCCTAAAAAATTGAAAAAATTTTGTTAAATTAACAAAAAGCGTTACCTATTTCCACATAAAAGCGGCAACTTAGATCACAAATAGGACTAAAAAACATTCATTGAAAGAGCTATTTGACGGTCGTTTTTTAAATGCAGATTAAACACACACATTGGAGAATAATAGAGTGAATAGATGGAAAAGCGTAAAAATAACGACCATCGGCCTGCTCGGTTTGAGTGTCGCTATACCCTCTTTAGCATCAGCAGATTCGGATTGGATAGAACGCTTTAAATTAAAAGCTGACTTTCGTTATCGCTATGAGTTCATTGATGATGAAAAGAGTGCTTACGAGCGTCATCGTAATCGTATTCGCTTACGGGTAGGAATTTACGGCAAAGTCAACGACACGGTGGAAGTTGGGACTGTGGTTGCTTCCGGTAGTGATGATCCTATCTCTACCAATCAAACCTTGGATAGCCAATCTAACACGAAAGATATTCGGCTTGATCAGGCCTATTTTGCTTGGAAACCACAAAGTGGCCTGACGATAAAAGGTGGTAAATTCAAGAATCCGTTTTATCAGCCTCTAAAAACAGAACTGTTATGGGATACGGATTTGCGACCTGAAGGTATAAACTTGCAGTATCATGCTGATCAATTCTTTGTCAATGCCGGCTTTTTCTATTTAGAAGAACGCAAAAAAGAGGATGATTCTTTTATGTTTGGGGGTCAGGCAGGCCACAAAATGAAGTCTAAAGAGCTCAACACGACTTTTGGTGTGGGCTATTATAACTATACTGGTATCAAAGATCGGACACTGGATGAATTTGATTTTCTGGAGGATGAGGGTAGTTTCGGTAATACCTTGGATGACGAAAACCGGTTTATCACTGATTACAACGAATTGGAGTTATTTGGTGATATGACCTTTAAGGGTGCCGGCTTGCCCGTGTCTTTATTTTTCAATTATGTCATTAATACGGTTGCCGATGACAATGACACGGCTTATTTGCTTGGCTTCAAAGTGAACACTGCGAAAAAACCGGGTTCTTGGGATTTTCGCTACAATTACCGCAATATTGAAGCCGATGCGGTTTTTGGTACCTTTAGCGATTCTGACTTCCGCGGTGGTGGCACTGATGGGAAAGGCCACGAACTCAATTTCGGTTACCAACTTGCCAAAGGTTGGAAATTGTCAGCTTCCTATTTTAGGAATAAAAAGGAGCTTGAGAAAAAATATGACTTTGATCGTGTCATGGTTGACCTCAACTTTAATTTCTAAGGAACTGTCAATCAAATAACTTGCTCATTTGCAAAACTCTGATGTGCAAGCATAAATCAACGATTTACAGAGTATAAATTTATCTATCGTAAGCTATCGTTTTATCGTTTATGCTTAATAATTTTTGCAATAGACTCGGTACAATTTTATTTTTTGAGTATGGACATCAAAGTAGAACTTATCAAAAAAAGTCTCAAATTCTTAGTTTCGTTTTATAGATTTTCAGTTATTAGTTATCAGTTATCAGTTATCAACGCCTTGATATCCCGTATTGAAAAGGCCAACATATTTAATCTGACAAACTATAGATGAACATGGCCTTCGACTCTTAGCATCTATCCGTTTTTAAATTGGCGAGGCATAAATGCCACAGC
>JAYQWI020000288.1:0-15835 GCA_035871815.2 Candidatus Parabeggiatoa communis | reverse complement strand
CTGTTATAATAATTCACATTAGAACGATCTAACTGTATCGCTTTTTGAATCAGTTCAACAGCCGTCTCATAATTTTCGACTTGAGCGGCAATGATGCCTAATAAATGGAGTACTTCACTCTGATGCGGTTCCACTTCCAAGATTTGACGATAAATTGATTCTGCTTCTTGCAAATCGCCATCATTATGATATTGTATAGCTAATTCAAGTGCTTCCTGAATGGTTACTGTTTGCTTAGATGTGGTCATTTTCGTACAAATTTATTTTACGGTGCGATTTTAAAATTTGCTTGGAGTGCAAAATTTATTTTGCGGTTGGAGTGCAAAATTTATTTTGCGGTTGGAGTGCAAAATTTATTTTGCGGTTGGAGTGCAAAATTTATTTTGCGTTTGGAGTGCAAAATTTATTTTGCGTTGTGTGGAGTGCAAATGAATTTGGCACTCCAATAACCCGCAAAATAACAGTTGGAGTTCGCAAGCTCACTCCAACCTACTAAAAGGATTTCGTCTAATAAAGGTATCATTGATTAAATCCAATTCTATCAGCTGCTTTTCCAAAATTTTGGCTGAGGGGTAAGCATAAGAACCACTGATGAAGATTTCCCAGATTTCAGCATTTTGATAAAGATTATTTGTGATACCTTCGCGCAGTAAATCAACTTGAGGATAAAACAGTTCTGGATACTTTGATTTTAATTTGTCAAGTTCTTTCTCAGCATCCGAGCGTTTAGCATGAGAACCGACGATAACGATCTGATCGCCGATTTCAAGTTGCGACATTAATTTACCAAAAGGGGTTTTTTGATAGATTGTCAGGACTTCTTGTTTGAGTTGCTGTACTTTCCAGTTGACTTGTTCAAGTTGTTTTTCCAGTTGAACGGTTTTTTGAGTGGCTTGCTTGAGTTGTTTTTCCAAGTCGATATTTTGACTATAAGCCTGTCCAAATCGGTTTTGTAATTGGGTAATCGTTTCCTCAGTTTGTTTCAGTTCTTGTTGATAAAACCAGTGTCTTTGTTGAGTCTGATAAGTCCAGCCTAAGGCCAAAACCGATATGATTGTGAGTGCGAACAGTCCAACATATTGATAACGTTTTTTCTGTTGACAGTGTTTCAATGCCTTGGCAAAATCAAAAAAATGGTCACGTATTTTCTGTTCGATTTCAGCCACTTTATTATTAAGGCCTAGTTTTTGATACCAGTCAAGTGCCGATTGAAAATCGTCTTTCGCGAGGGCGCTTTCAGCGCATTGCGCCCAAATTTCTTGACGTTTAGCGGTTGCTTCAAGTTGTTTGGGTTCCAAGGCTAACACGCGCTCATAAAGTTCAAGTTGCTGCTCTTGATTATCGGTTTGCTGCGCTAATGTCAGTAATGCTTGTATCAAACGTGAACGGGCTGCAAGGGGTTTATAATTATATAGACTGTCTAATAACTTCTTCGCTGTTTCTGCTTGCCCTTGAGCCAATAAAATATCGGCGAGTTGTTGATGAGCGCCGAGATGATTTGGATTTAAGCCAATCGCTTCGCGTAACTGTTTAATTGCGGATTTGGTGTTTCCCGCTTGATGCAAGTCTACGGCTGCTCGAAATAAGTTATCTGCCACGGGATCGATGTGATCCAGTTCATCTTGTATTCTTCTTAATGGTTTATATTCTGCAATCCATCGACGCAGTAATTCAACACGAAATTGATAACCGGCCTGGGTAAATTCGAGTAAATCCCAATCTTGCAATAAGCGCGGCGCATTCTGTAATTCACGAATGATGATATGGACACCATTTTCATACAATCCTTTTTCTAAAGCGTGTTCAGTGAGAGGTGCAGGGCCAGCTTCTGCTAAAGCAGAGGCCACCATCCGCTCAGCAGGTGGCAACCCTTCCCATAACCAGAGCAAGGTGTTGTGACTGGCATCTAAAACATCGAAAAGCACATTTTCGACATCGGCTACTGTCGCCGTGGAAAGGCTTAGCGTTTTATCGACTTGTTCCCAAACTTGAAAACAGACTTGTTGCGTTAAAAAGGGATGGCCCTGTGTATATCGAAAAACACATTCTACCGCATCATCTTGCCAATTCAGGGTTTCATTCGCTTCTGATAAACGAACTAATTCTTCTGTTTGTTCACGACTGAGCAGTGATAAACGTTTAATAGGCGGTTTACCGCGAAACAGAGAAACGGCAATGTTATCTAAATCGTCAATATTACGGCCACTGACAAAGATACATTTTAAATGTTGTTTATCGCTGTTTAACAGTTTATGCCAATAGGGATAAAAACCGGCTACTGCTTGTTCTATAGTAGGCAGTGCGACAACATCAAATTCATCAAATAACAAAACTAAGGTGGTATTATCAGGCAAACTCTGTAAAATGTCAGGAAACCACGTTTCTTGAAAGGCTATTTCAGGATGCTCACCTAAATCAGGTTCAGCTTGGTTTAGGATATGAGCGATGCTTTTAGCGAGTTCAATGAGAACTTCAGCCACAGTCCAAGTGGCTTTGTCTTGTAAGTCAAAGTCAATTGGGCATAAATGCGCTTGTTCAGATAATTGGGCTTTTAAATGTTGCAGCACTGAAGTCTTGCCGATGCCCCGTTGCCCATACAGAACAATGGCACTCTCTTTGGGGCTATCCAATAGATTAAAGACATCGCGCAAAACATCGGATCGTCCAATAAGAGCGGGGCTATTACCAACCGGTTTATTGGTGATGTAAGGATTAGTAAGAAGTGACATAGCTTTTTATTGTTTTTGTTATTAAATGAATTAATTATTGTTAAAAAGAGGCTCGTTAGGGTATTCAGCGACACAGTATCATTCAATGATTTATGAGTTATGAATTGCAATATTAATTTTTCAGCAATATTGATGCCGGTATTAAATATTATCACAGTTCACAGTAGAGACGCGATGCTTCGCGTCTCCGATGGAACATAAACGCGAGGAACAGAGACGCGAGCATCGCGTCTCTACATCCTACCGTTCAAAGACGCGAGGAACAGAGATGCGAGGCACCGTTCACAGTAGAGACGCGATGCTTCGCGTCTCCGATGGAACATAAACGCGAGGCACAGAGACGCGAGCATCGCGTCTCTACATCCTACCGTTCAAAGACGCGAGGAACAGAGACGCGAGCATCGCGTCTCTACAATCCCATTAACCATAATCAACAATCTTATGAAAACCATAATACATAATACCTCTACCCCTATCCGTTTAGGGGTTAATATTGATCATATTGCGACTGTCAGGCAAGCGCGGGGTACGCGCTATCCTGATCCGATACAGGCTGCTATTGTGGCTGAGCAGGCCGGTGCAGATTTGATTACTTTGCATTTGCGCGAAGATCGTCGTCATATTCAGGATCGCGATGTTTTGATGATTAAGGATGTCTTGCAGACGCGCATGAATTTGGAGATGGCGGTGACGGATGAGATGGTGACATTTGCAGAGTGTCTTCGCCCTGATGATGTTTGTTTAGTGCCGGAGCGACGCGAGGAGTTGACGACTGAAGGCGGCTTGGATGTTTTAAATCAAATTGAGCGTATTCGCGAAGCGTGTCAACGGTTAGCGGCCGTTGGGACACGGGTTTCCCTGTTTATTGATGCCGATCCTAAACAAATTGAGGCCACAGTGCGTGTCGGTGCGCCGGTGATAGAGATTCATACGGGCCATTTTGCGGATGCGACTGATGCGAAAGGAAAAGAACAGGAATATCAACGTATCCTTGGCGCGGTTAAACAAGGTAGTGAGGCCGGTTTACAGGTGAATGCGGGCCACGGGCTGAATTATCACAATGTGGCCGATATTGCAATCATCCCAGAGGTATGTGAATTGAATATTGGTCATTCAATTGTTGCACAGGCCTTGTTTAGCGGCTTTGCCGAGGCGGTACGAGAGATGAAGCGATTGATGGTGGAGGCGCGCCAGTTCAGTTCAGTTCAGTGAAAAGTGAAAGGGCGCATTTCTATTTTCCCGCTCCAACCCCGAAGGGGTTTTCAGGTTAAAGAACCCTACAACGCAACAGCATAATCAATTATCAAAGGAGAATGATCAGAAAAACGTTCGTCTTTATAAATACTGGCGCTTTCCACTTTGTCTTTTAAACCAGGTGTTATGATTTGGTAATCAATTCGCCATCCGGTATTGTTTTTCCAAGCTTGTCCTCGATTCGACCACCAAGTATATTGGCTGATTTCTTGGTTCACGACACGGAAAGCGTCAATAAATCCTTCTGTATCAAAGAGTTGATCCAGCCAAGCCCGTTCTTCAGGTAAAAAGCCAGAATGATCTTGATTGCTGCGCCAGTTTTTGATGTCAATCTTTTTATGGGCAATATTCCAATCTCCGCTAATAATATATTCCTTTGTACCTTGTCGTAATTCGCGTAAGTAGGGTAGAAATTTGTCCATAAATTGGTATTTAAAATCTTGTCTTTCGGTGCCAGAGGTACCGGAAGGTAGATATAAAGAAACAAAGTTGATGTTTGAAAAACGGGCCTCTAAATAACGGCCTTCCTTATCAATTTCTGGCCAGCCGATTCCGACAATGACTTCATCAGGTTTTTGACGGGCATATAAGGCGACACCACTGTAGCCTTTTTTTTCAGCATCATGGTAGTAGCAATGATAGCCCGTCGGATGAAACAAGGGATCGGTGAGTTGATGTTGTTGGGCCTTGGTTTCTTGAATACAGACAATATCGGCATTTTGTTCGGCTAACCAAGTGAAAAAACCTTTTTTCGCAGCTGCACGAATGCCATTGAGATTTGCAGTAATGATTCGCATTGGATTTTGAAAAGCGCTTTAATCAAGATTTGATGTTCAAAATAACCCTATTTTAAACAATAGTATAAAATACCTCAAACTAAAGTTTGAACTCCAAACTAAGGTGAGTAGGAATGGGCAACAAAAATCCGTTGCCCTACAGACTGGGATAATTTATTTTGTGACTCTTCCTAAGAAATGCCCTTCATTTGAAGGGATTAGCGTGTAGCTCATTCAATCTGATGGATTTTCCTCTATCCTTTGATTTCTTGATTGATAGCTGCGTTGTAACATTTCTTGGGCATGAGCGAGGGTTTGCGAAGTGATTTCCACACCGCCTAGCATACGCGCAATTTCTTCAACGCGCTGTTCATTATTTAAAGCTTTAATATAAGTATGCGTACTGTTTTCCTGAAAAATTTTACTGACTTGTAACTGATGATGACCTTGACAAGCCACTTGAGGTAAGTGAGTAATACAAAGTACTTGACGTTGTTGAGATAAATGATTTAATAACTGTCCTACAATTTCGGCAACGCCGCCTCCAATGCCCACATCAACTTCGTCAAATACTAAAACGGGTACACCGCTACGTTCTGCCGTAACCACTTGTATGGCTAAACTAATCCGGGATAATTCGCCGCCAGAGGCCACTTTATTCAGCGCTTTAAGCGGATGGCCTGGGTTGGCTGAGACTAAAAATTCAATGAAATCGCTGCCCGTTACCGCTGGAGGCGCTTCTTCATCAGCACTGACAGCAATGTCTAATTGTCCCCCTGGCATACCCAGTTTATGCATTTGAGTGGTGACTTGTTCAGATAAGCGTTTTGCGGTTAGGACACGCTCTTCATGCAAAGCTTCTGCCGCAAGCTGATAGGCGGGTAAAACGTCGGCGAGTTCAGCTTCCAAGCTGCTCGCGTTTTCTTCATAATTTTCTAATTCGTTTAATTCTTGAGAAAGTTTTTCATAATGTGCTGGTAAGTCTGCAAAACGAATTCGGTGTTTACGTGCTAAATCCTGAAGAGTCGTTATATTTTGTTGAACGTCTTGTAATCGAGTGCTGTCGATATCCAAATGATGTAGATAATGACGTAATTCTCCTACAGCTTCCTGCGTTTGAATAATGGCATTGTCTAACAAGGTTGTTATGCTATTGAGTTGAGGATCATGTTGTTCTGCCTCTTCCAACATCAGATTCGCTTGGTTCAGGCAAGAGAGTGTTGAGCCCGTTTCGTCGTTATCCAGTATCCCTAATGCAAATTGACTGTTTTCTAATAGTTTTTGAGCATTCGCCAGTCGGCGATGTTCATTTTCCATAAGAGAAAGGGCCTCTGTTGTCAATTCAAAGGGTTCAAGTTCTTGTACCTGATAACGCAAAAAAGCAATTTTCGCTTCACGATCTTCCCCCCCTAAATTTTCTAAAGCCTCCTTAAGCGTTTTCCAATGTTGATAAATTTGCCTCACTTTTTCTAAAAGACTGGGATCTGAAGCCATCTCATCAAGTAACTGACGTTGTAAATCGTTTTTAAGCAAAGATTGATGAGCATGTTGGCTATGAATATCGACCAAATATTCGCCTAATTGACGTAAAGTTTGCATTGAAACGGGCCGATCATTGATATACCCCCGCGAGCGCCCATTGTAATTAATCACGCGACGCACCAAACAGTCATCACCCCCATTCAAATTTTGTTCTTGCAACCACGTCATAGCGGTAGAAGGTAAAGAGAATACGGCATGAACGTGAGCGGTTTCACAGCCTTGTCGCACCACCGTGCTATCAGCTCTTTCACCGAGTACCAAACTTAAAGCATCAATTAAAATAGATTTACCCGCTCCAGTTTCACCACTTATAATGGTGAGTCCGCTCTCAAAGTGCAACTTCAACTGCTCAACAATAGCAAGGTTTTCAATCTGTAGATAATGCAACACGTTTTTTATTATCAATTAGAAGTTTAAGTTATCACTACACATTTTTCCAAACTAAAGTTTTGACACCTAAAAAGTCTTATACTTTGTTATCTTGAAAAAGGTGAAAATGAAAAAAGGAGTTATTTAAGATGGGGCAACCACAAGGGATTGCCCTACCGAATGGTTTGTAGGGGGCAATCTCTTGTGCTTACCCAATACAACTCGCCTATGATAACCCATAAAAAGGGGAGATTTAAACGGTTTTACTCCAATCTAATTTACTGCGTAATGTGGCATAGTGATCATGTCTTTGGGGGTGGATCAAGCGGATACATTGGCGTTTTTCAATAATAATGCTATCACCTGATATCAGTGTATGACATAACACGCCGTCACCAGTGAGTTGGGCTTGTCCTGTTTGCGCTGGGGAGAGGGTAATTTGGATGCAACAGTCGCCGTCTACCACGAGTGGACGGCTGCTGAGGGTATGAGGGCAAATCGTGACTAATACTAAGGCATTCAAGGAGGGATGTATTAAAGGCCCGCCTGCGGAAAGTGCATAAGCTGTGGAACCGGTAGGGGTTGCCACAATTAAACCGTCAGCACGTTGGCTATTGATAAAATGCCCATTGATCTGGGTTTCAAAGGAGAGCATGTGCGAACGATTTCCGCGATGAATCACTATATCATTCAAAGCGTTACAGAAAGATAAACACTGTTTGTCGCGATAGACTTCAGCATAAATTAAAAAACGCTCTTCTTCAAGAAAGGCACCGTTTAAAATCTCATCTAAGTCTTTTTCAAGAGCAAGCGGACTGATATCGGTCAAAAAACCGAGTCGCCCTAAATTAATACCCAATAGGCAAACATCATGCTTAGCTAATAAACGCGCCGCTTGTAATAGTGTACCATCGCCACCAATCACAATGATTAAATCACAACAGAGACCTAATGCCTCTGTATTAGGGGCAATATTCCAATCCGTGCGAGATAATAACTTAGCACTGGGGGCTTCAATAATTATATCTAAATCACGTTGACGCAGAAAGTTCACCAAAATCTCTAAACAGTCTTTAACTTGTCTGTCGCCGCGTTTAGCAATAAGTCCTATACTTTTAAACATATATATATAAAATAGCTTAGATAATAGATTAACAATAGAGCCTCTTGCAAAACGATTAAGCAGAAACGATAAAACAATAACTTACGAAAAGTTTATACCCTGTAAGTCGTTGATTTATGGTTGCACGTTGGAGTTTTGCAAGTCCCTCAATAGTAATGAATAATCAGTAGAGTCCGAAATAGTTCAGGTGTTCAGTAGTTAATAAATTCAGGAGACAATGTTTTTAATCCGCATAACGATATACATTTTATAAAACAATCCGTTATAAAAAATAGTCTTGACATTTGCGCCTACTATTTTCGATCTTCAAGTTTTTGCACGCCCTTCGACAAGTACCAAAGACAAGCTCAGGGCACACAGGGCAGGCAAAAACGGGAAGATCGAACCTTCGGTGTCCTACAAGCTTTTTCAAGATAATGAAGTTAATATAAAATAAATGATTATAAATTATTAATTACCCATTATCATTTTTTTACACGGTTACCACTATTATACTGTCCACAGTTATAATTTGAGTGTTGGGTTAGTCACCAGCACCTGACTTTCGTTTTCAGACAACTTATGCTCGCTGTTGGCTTAAAGAATCAATAATAGCGACCTTATGACAGTACTAAGTATAGTGGTACATTTTAACAAATCTCAAATTGGTGTTATCAGATGCCTCGTTCTAACCTGAGTGAGCGTGCCCAGTATTTATTCAAAGTGTTAGTTAATCGTTACATCCGTGAAGGACAACCCATTGGCTCACGTACCTTGTCACGCGATACTAACCTCGATCTTAGTCCTGCTAGCATTCGTAATGTCATGGCCGATTTGGAAGATATGGGATTGATTAGCTCACCACATACTTCGGCCGGTCGTATTCCTACAGTGCGGGGTTATCGCTTGTTTGTCGATACCTTATTACAAGTTCAACCTTTGACGAGTGAAGAAGAAGAACATTTGCGTTGCCAGTTTGCCCAAGAATTAGATAACAAGCGTTTGTTGGAACAAACTTCTAACCTGTTGTCAGAGGTGACCCATTTTGCGGGGCTAGTGATGCGCCCTCAGCACGATTCTAAAGCACTACGCCACGTCGAATTTTTATCCTTGTCCGAAAAACGTGTTTTAGTTGTATTGGTTCTTAACGAGCAAAATGTTGAAAATCGCATTATAGAAACGACTCGTCATTACTCACCTGCTGAGTTGCAAAGTGCTGCTAATTATTTGAATGAATCCTTTGTCGGTAAAGATATTAAAACAGTACGTGATGAGTTGCTCATCGAATTGCGAAAAACACGACAAGATATGGACAAAATGATGCAAACCGTCATAGAAATGGCCGAAAAAGCCTTTGAGGCTGAACACACTGAAGGGCATGATTTTGTGATGGCAGGGCAAACTAATCTTATGGCGCTTGCAGAACTCTCTGACATTGAGAAATTACGTGATTTATTTGTGGCATTTAATGAAAAAAGCGATATTTTGCATTTACTTGACACAGCACTGAAGGCCCAAAGTATGCAAATTTTTATTGGCGAAGAATCGGGCCATGATGTACTGTGTGATTGTAGTATCATTACCTTTCCCTATACGGTCAAAGGTATGGTAATAGGTGTCTTAGGTGTCATTGGCCCAACACGTATGCCTTATGAACGTGTTATTCCAATTGTTGATTTGGCTGCCAAATTATTAGGTTCAGCCTTGAACCCTCATTAAATTATCCCCATTACTCCCCCTGGCATAGCGCGGTGCGATAAAAATCGCACCTCCTTTCCACATCCGTACACAATACAATACCCTTAATATTAATAATATAAATAACGCCTCGAACAATCAATTGTGAATTGTGTTCTTTGCCATTTTGCGTGCAAAAACTTTGGCATCGAATTGTGTTCGACGCAAAAGTCAATACTAACAGGCGTGTAGTAACAAAAGTCTGCCCCGACAAAATTTTGCGAAATGTTATACAGGGCGAGCCAAAAATGTTCGCCCTATTTTGAATTTGAGGTGAAGGATAGATGTACGGGGCCAAGCTCAGTTCATAAGTTCATATATTTATATCAGTTCATCATGTTTTGATGGCGGATTGAGTTTCAATTCAAAATTCATTCTAACACCAAAATTTTTTATTGGTGCGAATCTGGAAAACCCTAAATTTAATCACTGGCAGGAGTGGATATGACAAGTGAAGAATCCGTTTCTAAGGTTTCTGAAAAAAAAACATCGTCTGCTGAATCAACTGAAAAAGTGACACCATCAGCACCTTCTGCGGTACACACGCAAGAGGCGGCTTCTGACACTGTTGTGCAAAGTGACTCAATTTCGGTTGAATCTACCGATTCCGTTAACTCATCCACGACTGAGTCTGTGGCAGCTAATGATCCATCCGATAGTGAGTCTGTGGCAGCAAATGAAATGGAGTCAGAAGCGATACCTTCTATTGAAGACTTAAGCCGTCAATTAGCTGAAGCGACACAACAAGCACAAACTCATTGGGACAATTTGCTACGCAAGCAAGCAGAATTTGACAATTTGCAAAAACGTATGACACGCGATTTAGAAAATGCGCGTAAATATGCTTTGGAAAAATTTGCCACTGAATTGCTTGCCGTTAACGATAGCATGGAATTAGGCCTAGAGGCCGCGAGTAAACCTGAAACTCAGCTTGATGCAGTGCGCGAAGGTATGGTTTTAACTTTCAAAATGCTGAACGATACGATGACCAAATTTGGCATCACGGAAATTAATCCGCTTGATGAAAAATTTGATCCACAATGGCACGAAGCGATGGCCATGCAACCGATACCGAATGTGGCCGATGGTATGGTGTTACATGTCCATCAAAAAGGGTATCAACTCAATGATCGCTTATTGCGTCCCGCACGAGTCGTCGTGGCCAAAGCGATTGAAAATCAGATCGCTGAAGCGGTAGAAAAACCTATTGAAAATCAAGGCTAAAACCCAATATTCAAGGTCAAATATTGACCCGTCATAAAATTAATCAAACAAAGGAGAATAAACTGATGAGTCGAATTATCGGTATTGATTTAGGCACAACTAATTCTTGCGTTGCAGTCAGGGAAGGTAAAACTAACCGCGTGATTGAAAATAGCGAGGGGACACGCACCACACCTTCTATTGTGGCTTATACCAAAGATGAGGAAGTCTTAGTGGGACAATCCGCTAAACGTCAAGCGGTCACCAATCCATACAACACCTTATTTGCTGTGAAGCGTCTCATTGGACGCAAGTTTAAAGACAAAGTGGTGCAACGCGATGTGGACATGGTGCCCTATAAAATTGTCGAAGCGGATAACGGCGATGCCTGGGTCGCTATTAATGGTAAAAAAATGGCACCCCCTGAAATTTCCGCCCGTGTGCTGATGAAAATGAAAAAAACGGCGGAAGATTACTTAGGCGAAAAGGTGACAGAAGCCGTCATTACCGTTCCGGCTTATTTCAATGACTCGCAACGTCAAGCGACTAAAGATGCGGGCCGTATTGCCGGCTTGGAAGTCAAACGTATTATCAACGAGCCTACTGCGGCAGCATTGGCTTATGGTATGGACAAACAACGCGGTGATGCCAAAATTGCCGTGTATGACTTAGGCGGGGGCACTTTTGATATTTCCATCATTGAAATCGCTGAAGTCGAAGGCGAGCATCAATTTGAAGTCTTATCGACTAATGGTGACACCTTCTTAGGGGGTGAAGACTTCGACTTACGCATCATTGATTATTTGGTCGAGGAATTCCAAAAGGATAGCGGCATTGATCTCAAAAAGGATCCCTTAGCTTTGCAGCGTTTGAAAGAAGCGGCAGAAAAAGCCAAGATTGAGCTGTCTTCTAGCCAGCAAACCGACGTCAATTTGCCTTATGTGACAGCAGATGCCAGTGGCCCGAAACACCTGAATATCAAATTAACCCGTGCTAAACTGGAATCTTTGGTAGAAGTTCTGGTTGAACGTAGCTTGGAACCGTGCAAAATTGCACTGAAAGATGCCAAATTGAGTGCCGCAGATATCAACGAAGTGATTTTAGTCGGTGGGCAAAGCCGTATGCCCAAAGTACAAGAAGCGGTTAAGAACCTGTTTGGCAAAGAACCGCGTAAAGATCTCAATCCAGATGAAGCTGTCGCGATTGGTGCAGCTATTCAAGGTGGTGTTTTGAGTGGTGATGTGAAAGATGTCTTATTATTAGATGTCACACCCTTATCTCTAGGTATTGAAACACTGGGTGGTGTCATGACGAAACTCATCCATAAAAATACCACCATTCCCACGAAACACACCCAAGTTTTTTCGACTGCCGAGGATCATCAAACTGCGGTAACAGTGCATGTCTTGCAAGGTGAACGTGACATCGCGTCGACTAATAAGTCGCTAGAAAAATTTGATTTGAAGGATATTCCACCCTCACCGCGTGGCGTACCCCAAATCGAAGTGACTTTCGACATTGATGCCAACGGCATTTTGCATGTGTCTGCGAAAGACAAAGCCACTGGCAAAGAGCAATCCATCTCCATCAAAGCCTCTAGCGGTTTATCCGATCAAGAAATCGACAATATGGTTCAAGATGCAGAAACACATGCAGACGAAGATAAGAAATTCCATGAATTGATTGAAGCGCGTAACATGGCTGACAATATGATTCATGCCACCACGAAGTCTTTGAAAGACTTAGGTGAGAAAGTCGATAGCAATGACAAAACGGCAGCTGAGGCAGCCATAGATGATCTCAAAGAGACGCTCAAAGGTGATGACAAAGCGGCTATTGAGGCCAAGACTCAAACACTCGTGGAACTGTCTGGCAAAATTGCCCAACAAGCTTACGCAGGGGCAGAAGGCGCCGGGCCTGATATGAATGGCTTTAGCGAAGCCGCTCAAGCCGCAGCTAAAGAAAAAGGCAAGCCTAAAGACGACGACAATCAATCAGATGTGGTTGATGCCGAGTTTGAAGAAGTTAAAGACAAAAAATGAAGCTCTGTGAGTACTTCGCTGTAGCCTAGTACTATTTTATTAAAAAAAGGCAAACACACAGGTTCGCCCCTACGACGATTTAAAAAAGGGCGAACACACCGGTTCGCCCCTACGACGATTTAAAAGAGGGCGAACAAGCAAATTCGCCCAGATGAGAGACCCAAAATCGTCAATATCTAATTGAAGAGCTATGTCAAAACGTGATTATTATCAAGTACTGAATGTACAAAAAACGGCTTCAGAAGATGAACTGAAGAAAGCTTACCGCCGCTTGGCGATGAAATTTCATCCAGACAGAAATCCAAACGATAAAAGCGCGGAAGAACGCTTTAAAGAAGTCAAAGAAGCTTATGAAGTTTTAACCGATGCGCAAAAACGGGCTGCTTATGATCAATTTGGCCATGCCGGTATTGAAGCGGCTATGGGCGGCGGCGGTGGCAGTGGTTTTGGAGGTGCCGGATTCGGTGGTTTTGGTGATATAGGCGACATTTTTGAAAGCGTGTTTGGTGGTGGTTTTCGGAGCGGAGGAGGAAACCGAGTCTTTCGGGGTTCCGATTTACGCTACGATTTAACTTTATCGCTTGAAGAAGTCGTTATCGGCACCGAAGTCAAAATCCGTGTTCCAACACAAGTTGTTTGTTCAAGCTGTAATGGGAGTGGCGCGAAGCCTGGAACGAATCCCAAAACCTGTCCGCGTTGTGCAGGGCAAGGTCAAGTACGCATTACGCAAGGCTTTTTTTCAGTACAGCAAACTTGTCCAACGTGTCGAGGTGCCGGCAAAATTATTCCAGAGCATTGTCAAAGCTGTCATGGCAGTGGGCGCGTCCAAGAACACAAAACCTTGTCTGTCAAAATTCCACCTGGAGTTGATACAGGTGATAGAATTCGCTTATCTGGCGAGGGTGAAGCTGGGGCTAATGGTGGACCAGCGGGTGATTTGTACGTGCAAATTAATATCCGTTCTCATCCTATATTTACTCGTGAAGATAACCATTTATTTTGTGAAGTCCCGATCAGTATTGTCACCGCAGCACTAGGTGGTGAATTAGAAGCCCCGACGCTTGATGGTCGTGTGATGCTTAAAATTCCGTCAGAAACCCAAACCGGTAAACTATTTCGTATTCGTGGTAAAGGCGTTAAACCAGTACGTGGGGGATTAGCAGGTGATTTACATTGTCGCGTCGTCATCGAAACCCCCATTAACCTAACTCCTCACCAAAAAGAATTACTCAAAGAATTTGATAAAAGTATGCACGAAAGTAAACGCCATAGCCCTAAACAAAGTTCATGGTTAGATGGTGTTAAAAAATTCTTTGAAGAGATGAAATTTTGATTTAGGAATCAGGTGATAGCGAATAGGATGTTTATTAATAAATACCAGAAATCATTATGACTGATTTATTATAGTCTATCTAAAAAAAATGAAATGACTCACGCAAAGCCGCTAAGAACGCAAAGTCAATAAATATTGCAACGAAACAGCCTTTGCGACTTTGCGTGAGATAGGTTAAATGTGACTTTCGTAATACTCACTAATCAACCCACCCAACTCTCTCCCCCACCCTTCATTGAAAAACGCGCCTAAAAACGCTTATACTCATCAACTCAGTTCTCATCTTTTCATCTTCATCTTAAGGAACGCATACTGTGAAAACCAATATCGCCATCGCCGGCGCGGCCGGCAGAATGGGGCGCAGACTGATTGAAGCCTGTTTCAATGAACCCAATACCGATTTAACGGCCGCTTTTGAACGCCCTGATAGTAGCCTGATTGGAAGTGATGCTGGCGAATTAGCCGGCATGAACAGGCTTGATGTTTCAATAGTCGATCAATTAGATACGATTATCACAGATTTCGACGTACTGATTGATTTCACGACACCTCAATCTACCCTAGAACATTTAGCCGCCTGTCGAGCGGCCCATAAACGTATGGTGATTGGCACCACCGGCTTCTCAGCCGAACAACGTGAAAGCATAACCCAAGCGGCCCAAGACATTGCCATAATGTTCGCGCCCAATATGAGCGTAGGCGTGAATCTCACCTTCAAACTCTTGGAAATAGCCGCTTCAGTACTTGGTGATAATGTTGATATTGAAGTGATTGAAGCCCATCACCGCCATAAAGTGGACGCGCCATCAGGAACAGCCCTGCGTATGGGAGAAATCGTTGCCAACACACTAGGGCGCGACTTATCAGAATGTGCCGTCTATGGACGGCAAGGCAAAACGGGAGAACGTGAACGCCATACCATCGGTTTTGAAACCATTCGCGCCGGCGACATTGTCGGCGAACATACCGTCTTGTTTGCCGATATCGGCGAACGTATCGAAATCACCCACAAAGCCTCAAGTCGCATGACTTTTGCCAACGGTGCAATACGCGCAGCCCAGTGGATTATGCAAAAAGAAAACGGCCTATTTGATATGCAAGACGTGCTAGGATTGCGATAATAATTTTTGGAGTTCACACTACGTCTCGAAGCTGCGCGAGAACAACTTTAGTTTGAATTGACCGAGACAAACTAAAATCTTAAAAAAAGGAGGGCGTTGCAAAACGCCAACGCTCTACCATAAATCAATAACTTACGAGTACTTAATGGCCTGTAAATTATTGATTTATCGTTTATATCCAGAGTTTTGCAAGAGGCTCAAAGGAAATTAATTATGAATCCCACCCCCCAAAAACATCAGATAAGTGTCTCAGAATGGCACAAAATGGGAGAATACAACATCTTCCCACCCGATGCACGCATGGAACTCATTCAAGGAGAAATTATAGATAAGGCACCAATAGGCCCCTCACATGCAGGTTGTGTCATCAAGCTCATTGAATTATTTGCCAATCAAAAAGGAAAAAACGCGCTGATCAACGTACAAAATCCCATACAATTGGGGAATTTGTCCGAACCTGAACCTGATTTAGTCTTATTGCGACCGGCCTCCCATTTCTATCAAAAACAACACCCAACAGCAGATGATATCTTCCTACTGATAGAAGTGTCAGATACCACACTCAAACATGATCGCGATGAAAAAATACCCCTCTATGCCAAGGATGGCATTATCGAATGTTGGCTA
>JAYQWI020000287.1:0-5550 GCA_035871815.2 Candidatus Parabeggiatoa communis | reverse complement strand
ACATAAAGCCAAAACTTGTTCTTTTACCTTGTCTTGCATCTCCAAATTTTTGACATCATCAACCACGTCACAAATCCAATTTGCCACTTGACGCGCCTCCTCTTTTCCTAAGCCCCGTGTGGTGATAGCGGGTGTACCAATACGAAGGCCGCTGGTAACAAACGCTGAACGTGGATCATTAGGCACCGTATTTTTATTCACCGTGATATTCGCTTGCCCTAAAGCCGCATCAGCTTCTTTACCCGTGATACCTTTATCAATCAAATCAACCAAAAACAAATGGTTATCGGTACCCCCCGAAACAATTTTATACCCCCGCGCCATCATCACAGCCGTCATCGCTTGAGCATTCTCTATCACTTGAGCTTGATAGGTTTTAAATTCGGGCTGTAAAGCTTCTTTAAACGCTACCGCTTTAGCCGCAATCACATGCATTAACGGGCCACCTTGGGTACCCGGGAAAACTAATGAATTGAGTTTCTTTTCAATCGCCGGATTGGCTTTGGCAAGAATCAAACCGCCGCGCGGGCCGCGCAAGGTTTTATGTGTCGTCGTGGTTGTGACATCGGCAATTGACACTGGGCTAGGATACAAGCCGACGGCAATTAAACCGGCAACATGGGCCATATCGGCAACCAAATAAGCGTTGACTTTATCCGCAATATCGCGCAACCGTTGCCAATCCACAACGCGCGAATAAGCACTAAAACCACTCATGATCATCTTAGGGTGATGTTCCAGTGCCAAAGCTTCGACTTGCTCATAATCAATTTCGCCCGTTTCAGTATTCAAACCGTATTGCACAGCATTATACAGTTGACCGGAAAAATTGACTTTTGCACCATGCGTCAGATGTCCCCCATGCGCCAAACTCATCCCTAATAGAGTATCACCTGGCTTTAATAAAGCCATATAGACTGCCGCATTCGCTTGTGAACCGGAATGCGGTTGCACATTCACGTAATCCGCATTAAACAACTGTTTAGCCCGATCTCTGGCTAACTGCTCTGCCACATCAACAAATTCACAGCCCCCATAATAGCGTTTATTGGGATAGCCTTCGGCATACTTATTTGTCAAAACGGAACCTTGTGCTTGAAGCACACGCGGACTCGCATAATTTTCCGAGGCAATCAATTCTAAATGATCTTCTTGGCGTTTCGCCTCATTTTGTATGGCTTGCCATAATTCAGCATCAAAATCTGCAATATTCAAATCTTTTGAAAACATAATCAGTTATCAGTTATCAGTTATCAGTTATCAATTATTGTTGTAGCTGGCCGTTGCCCACTATAAACTTGACAAACTAAAGTTTGTACGGAAAGCAATAAACTAAAGTTTGTACTCCATTTCTCTTTTACAAGGTGGACATAGATTTTCAAACAATTACGACAAAAGCCTACAAACCTTGGATTTGAACCGTATAAAACGATCCACAGACTACAATCCTATCCCCCGGTTGTGCTTCAAACTCGACATGATGATAAGCCGCTGCAATGGATGAATAGCTATGGATACTCGTCGCGCCAAGCGCCGTCAAATGCTCAACAAGACACTGTGCGCTCGCGGTGCGATCCGTATCTAAAGCGGCAACATGCCAATGCGTAATGCTCTCAATCATCACCTTGAAAAATCCCGCAATATCTTTCTCTTTGAGCATACCGACTACCGCATAAGTTTCACCTTGGCAAGGCATCTGATCAAGTGACGCTTTTAAGACTCGTGCCCCTAAAGGATTATGGGCAACATCGAATATGCGCGGAACGATACCCGGTAAAACTTGAAAGCGGCCAGGCAAATTAGCCTTGACTAAACCTTCATGCACTGCTGCCTGGGATATCGATAAGGATTGATTGAGTAATTCTAACACCATTAACACCCCAGCGGCATTTTGTAATTGAAAATCGCCTAATAAACTAGGCTGAGGCAAATGATTGTCACTGAGACTATTGCTTGGAAAGGGGGCATCGCTTTGCCAAGTCCAAGTTTTATCTTTATTTTTAATATAGGAAAAATCGCGGCCCTGATAATACAGCGGAGAGTGTAATTGTTCAGCCTGTTTAATCAAACTCATCGGCGGATTCGCATCAGAACAAACTGCTGGGCGCTGCGCCCGGAAAATGCCTGCCTTTTCAAAACCAATACTTTCTCTGTCATTTCCCAACCATTCGACATGATCGATATCGATTGCCGTCACTAAAGCAATATCGGCATCAAAACAATTCACCGCATCCAAGCGCCCCCCTAACCCCACTTCCAGCACCGCTAAATCAATCTCACTGTGTTGAAACACCCAGATCGCGGCTAAAGTGGCAAATTCAAAAAACGTCAGGGCAATCTCTTCACGAGCTTTATCAATAAAATCAAAAGCTTGACAAAGTTGAGCCTCACTCACCTCAACACCGGCAATACAAATGCGTTCATTATAACGCAATAAATGAGGAGACATATAACGCCCAACGCGATAACCCGCAGCTGATAATATGGCATCCAGTAAGATCGTACTAGAACCTTTACCATTCGTGCCAGCGACAGTGATAATTGGAAATTGAGGCTTTAATAAATTCAAACGTTTAGCAACCGTGTTAACGCGAGTCAATCCTAATGCAATCTCACGAGGATGCACAGTCGTTTGCCAATCAAGCCATTGCTCAAGAGTAGTAAAACGCATTTAAGAAGAATTAAGAATGAAAAATGGAAAATATTTGTAGGGGCAAGCCCTTGTGGTTGCCCTGTTAAGGCAATCGAAAAAGGCTATAAATCTCATAATTTGTAGGGGCAAGCCCTTGTGGTTGCCCTGTTAAGGCAATCGAAAAAGGCTATAAATCTCATACAATCTATATTATATCGTAAACATTAACTAAACCGTTTCTATGGCTTAATGCCATGAATGACGATATTCATAATCCCTCTTTGCGACGCTCAATGGGTTTAGCCTTCAAATCAAAGCACTGATGGCATGTACCGGGAAAAGCTTGTATAAAGCGATTTAACATATCAGGATCGTCTTGAAAAAGGCTCATCCAAATTGACCAAAATCCATGAGCTTTTGCATTCTTGACAATGAACTTTCGCATATCAGGATTATCATTCAAAGCTAATAATCTCTTTGCTTGTTGCGCTAAATCCCAAACTTGTCGGCGGTGATTCCAACGTTTATCTTTCGGTGTGGGTTTAGTCGATGCATTTGGATGTCTGTCTAAGCCTGTCAATTCAAGTGTTTTTTGTGCTTTTTTCCGTTCGGCTGCATTGAGTGCCGGATTAACTTTAATAATACCGCCTTGTTTGTAAACAAAAGCACGAAAAGTATTATCTAAATGTGGCCAGTAATAATGAGATTGAGTCACGTCATCTCGAACATGAGTTCCTTTAGTGGCATTGCAGTTGCCACAACCTAATAAAAAATTGTCCCACGATAAGGTCAGTTGTGGTTGATAGGCTTTCGATTGGATATGCTCTATTGCTAAATGCGTTTTGATAGGGCGTTCGCAGTATGAACAATATTCACCAATACGATTGATTAATTCAGATTGAGCTTGAGCATATTGCTTGTTGTGTTTAGGTTGACCCTGGTTATCAGTGGGTATATAGCCTCGTTCAACGGGTCTCATTAGCCTTTCTCCCTAATCCGGCAGCTTCACGTTGCATTTCCAAAAAAGCATGATAGGCAACATTATCGCTAAAAGGGGCAGATAATTCATCCAAGCGATTTTTCAATGCTTCTATCTCATTTGAAGGTGTCGCCTTGGCTTGTTCAAGAACGCGGTAATATGCTTTAGCGGCCGCCATCATTTCTATATAACGTTGGCTACGTTGTGGTATTGTGACTCCCATTTGATATTCGGCTATATCTTCAATACTCTGATCCGCATATTCAGTCGTTTCAGACTCATTCAGATCAATCAATTCACCGTCATTTATAGATTGAATAATAAAAGGGGAGTGAGTCGTGACTATAAATTGAATTTTGGGAAAAGTCTCTCGTAAATTTCTCACGACGCGCCGTTGCCAATTTGGGTGTAGGTGTAAATCAATTTCATCAATGAGCACTATGCCAGGTGTTTCTAATCTTGCGTTTTTGCCTAAGTGTGAATTGAGTTCACTGGCTCGATAAGCTATATCAGCTACCATCAGTAACATAGTACGTTGCCCATCGCTTAGCAGGTGATAGGGCAATTGTTTTTGTGTCAACGTGACTAGCAATTCATCACTCTCAATATCAAAATAGACGCTTTGACAACCTTCTTCTTTTAGGCTTGTTTTGATGGCCTCTTTTACGCCTTCTAATACATCAAAATGTTTTTTTCGCTGTATTTCAGCAATTGTCAGGGTTTTTATCCAAGCCATTAAGACTTTTCCGGCTGAAGCGATTTCTAAACAATCGACATATCCTGTTGTGATCGTTGCGGGTTTAACCGTTCCGACTTTTTCTTTCTTTTGAAGCCATAGCCTAGCGGTGCTATAGTAACCTAGCAAAGGCAATATAACCGGTTGATCGGCCCTTGTTTCTTTCTCTAATTGTTCCGCATATTGAGCAATATCGTTAGCATTTTGACGTGTCGTTCTTCCCCCTTCATTGTTGAGAGTTCGTTTCCAGCTGATTGTTTTTGAATCAGCTATTGTGCCGAGACAGTGTATTTCAACTGGATAGTGTTTACGATAGTGAGTCCGAACAGAAGAAGTCTTGTACAGCATACGTACTTCATTTTCCTTGATAGCACGGGCCGACAGGCCGCCAAAACCAAGCAATAAGGAGCCCATACCAACTGCTAAAGCGTCCAAAATAGCCGTTTTTCCGCTACCATTGTCACCACTGAGTACATTAAATTGTGGGGAAAAGTTGATGATTTTATGTTCAAAACCTTTAAAATTTTTGACTTCTAGTTGGTCAATTCTCATATCGTCTCCCTATTTGATTTTTAGAGTCTCAGGCAACTTCAAAAAGGGCGAATTCCCCCCCCAAAAAAATCATTATCAATCTTGGTTTTCGCAAAATAAATTTGGAACGAAAATCGTACCTTCGCGAAAATAAATTTTGAAAAGCGCACCAAAGCAAAATAACATGCATTCCAATAGCCGCAAAATAAATTTTTCACTAAAAGCGGGCCGTCAAGATTTATCTTGATGACCCTTTTTTTAGAAATGCGCCCCTCCAAAAAATAGCGTCAATCATGACAATCAGCGCAATCAGCGTTCTATCAAGTGTTTATCATCATTAACCCTCCCCCAACGGGGCAATAAATCATGTTCTATTTCTAAATGATCCAGAATGCGTGCGACGATGAAATCGATCATATCATTGAGGTTTTGTGGATGATGATAAAAACCGGGATTGGCCGGTAAAATCAAGGTGCCCATTTTGGCTAAGCGCAACATATTTTCAATATGAATGACAGATAAAGGGGTTTCTCGATGGACTAAAATCAGTTTACGTTGTTCTTTTAGAATGACATCAGCCGCTCTTTCAATCAAATTTCGACTTAAGCCACTGGCAATTGCGGCTAAAGTGCCGCTGGTACAGGGACAAATCACCATGGCGCGTGAAACAGC